>JAPLPI010000414.1 GCA_026400305.1 Alphaproteobacteria bacterium
TGTCCTTGGCCAGCGCGGTCAGGCTGCGGCGCAGCGCGTCCGCATCCAGCAGTTCGCGCAAGGCGAGGGTTTGCGGTTTTTCGAGGCCCATGGCAGCGCGGATAATGTCATGGGGCCCCCGGGCTTACTACCCGGCAAAACCCAGCCCTAGCTTGCACTTTTAGGGGGGCGTTATTGGGCCTTGCGGCGGGGAATGCCGTTTCATTTGGCGGGCCCGCGGGTGCGGAAGACCACGCCGCAGGCGATCCGGTCTCCGGCATTGTCCAGGGGCTGGGTGCAGTAATTGTCGTCCCGCGCATCCAGGACGATTACCACGTCGTCTTTGTCGAAAATACTGCGCTTGCCGTTGCCGATGGAAAAGCCGTTAGCGATGGTGCTGGCATGCAGATGCGCCGTCGGCGCCGGCGAACTGGTTGGGCAGGTCACCCGCTTCGGGGCCGCCTTCGGCCAAGAAGCCGTGCTGCTTCCCGGTGTCAGGGTCAGGATCGGCCCGGCGCTTGTGAGGCCGGTCTTGGCATCGCAATTGACTGAGGTGTGCAGGTGGGTGGCATGGGGACGGGGCGGCAGGTCATGCAGGTCAAAAATCACCAGCACGCCGCTGTTGACCGCAATGAGGTCACGGTTTCCACCGGCTTGCCCGCCAGGGCCATTGCTGCGATGAACACTACAAGTCGGCCCATGCGGCCCTCCAAAAGCGGCGCCAGCCTGACAAGGCTGCGGGAAAGAGGGAACCCGATGGTTGCCCGTAAGCTTTAGGACTGGGGGCCAAGTCCCACGGAGATTTGAACATGCGCTTTTTCCTGATGGCCACCCCGGCCAGAATTTTCAACCTCACCACCGCCATGATCATCGCCCGGGAGGCCCAGGCCGGGCAGGGCACACCAGTGATTGCGATGCACCCTGGATCCTGTTCAAGGCGCCGCCCGGTTCCTACACCGCCACCGCCACCCTGATCGGCGGCAGCGGCCGTTCCAACAGCGTGAACTTCAGCACCACCGGCAGCGGCCGCCAGAAGGAAATCACCATCACCTTCGCGCACCCCGACGCCGCCCGCCGGTCAGTAAATCCGGAGCAGCGCAGCTTTGAGCGGGCCGTCCGGTGCGACCATCAAAAGAAAAAGCCCCGGTGTATTTCTCCACCGGGGCTTGATCGTTTTCAGAACGTCAAACCGTTCTTAGACGGCCTTGAGGTTCGAGGCCTTGGCACCGCGCGCATCCGGCACGATGTCGAACGAGACCTTCTGGCCTTCGTTCAGTGAGCGCAGACCGGCTGCTTCTACGGCAGTGGCGTGCACGAACACGTCCTTGCCGCCGCCTTCCGGCGCGATAAAGCCAAAGCCCTTGGAGGTGTTGAAGAACTTAACGGTTCCGATAGTCATGGGTACTTTTCCTGCATTGATGCCCACCCGGCAAAATACCGGAGCGGAACGGGGCTTTTCGTGTGTCGCAGGGAAGGAAGTTCGACCGTCGTCCAGGCGCGCACTCAAGGCGGGCAGGGATAGGCTAGTGCGCTTCACTGTGACGGGACGTAACTACCACGTGGGCGTGACAATACGCCTGGTATGACCTTTGCGCAATGCCGGGGCCCGCCACCCGATTTTGCGGCGCGGTATGATCGGGCCGCTAGATCAAGGCTTTTGTGACAATTAATGAATTGCGCTGCGGCGCGGTTACTCGCGGGGCGAGAAGACGAAGAACACCGCCGCCGCCAGAACCGAGATCGCGCTGAGCGCGCCGATGCTGGTGAAGCGCTAGACCGGATCGACCTGGAAGACCTGGAAGAAGGCGGCCACGCCCATGGCGGGCAGCACCAGCCCCAATGCGAAGTCCTCCAGCTGGCCCATGCCCACCATCCCATTACCGCCACGATTATAGCAGACGGCGACCTCATCCAAAATTGCCGCCATTGTAAGGTGACCACTGCCTACAATCCGTAGACAGATGCAGGTGCCTGACCTGTTGAGGCTGCTTATTTTTGGACCGATACTTATGCCTGCGGATTTCCACGGGGAGGGCGCGCATAAGTTCGTCCGTCGAATTCGACTACAAGGCGGTGCTCGACAACTCGCCCAGCCTCATCTTCGTGGTGAATCCCGAGTTCAAGATCGTGGCCCAGCGCCTGGCACATGCGATGGCGACGCTGTGCACCGGAAGACGATCGTGGGCAAGAAACTGTTCGAGGCATTTTCCAAAAATCCCAGCCACTCCGCCGCACATAGCGCGTTGGAATTGCGCGCCTCGCTGCTGCGGGTGCCAAAGACTAGACAGCCGGACAAGATGCCGATCGTCCGCTATGACGTGCAGGGCGCCAGTGGTCCGTTCCATGCGTGCTGGATCATCTACCGTGCCGAGGACGTGACTGAGATCGTGGAGCTGCGCAACCGTTTGGCCGAGGCGGTTCCGGGCAAGAAATAGTGCTAAAGTCTGTTCCAATAACAGGGACAGTGCCATGAATGTTACGATTTACCATAATCCAAAATGCGAGACGTCGCGCAACGTGCTGGCGATCATCCGCGAAAAAGGGATG
>JAPLPI010000396.1 GCA_026400305.1 Alphaproteobacteria bacterium
GTATCATCATCGCCCCCCCGGCCACTGATTTCGAAGGCCGCCCCGTCCTTTTGCCGCGCGCACTGCTGCCGCTGAAGGGCACCAAAGACTTCCTGCTCACCGAGATGGGAAAATGGAACAGCACCGGTGGCAAGGTCTTTCGCATCAGCGCGGAACCCGGAAAGCCCACTATCGTCACACCATTGATTACCGATCTCTACATGCCGCACGGCATGGCTTATGGCCCGGGTGGCAAGGTCTATGTCAACGAACAGGGCCGCATCTTCCGCTTCAATCCGATGGCCACCGATCCCAAGGCCACTATTGAAACCGTGATCGCGGATGCGCCGGACACGCGCAAGCGTTTCAACTTCCATCCCTTGTCCAATTTCCTGTTCGACACCAACAACGACATGCTGGTTTCGGTGGGCGCGCCATCCGACCAGTGCCTGGTCGGGGTGCCGTCCAGCAAGGACGGTCAGCCGGATGGGGACAAGTTCTGCAACCAGTCGGAAGGCGATTATCTGGCGGCCGGCATCCGCCGATATAAGTATCTGGGAGACGGCAAATGGGAGCCGAGCTTCACCGTGATGGCGCATGGCTTGCGCAATTCTGTGGCGATGGCGCGACACAAATCCGGCACCCTACTGCAGGCGGAAAACAGCGTGGATTTCGCGCCCGCCGACACCCCATTCGAGGAATTCAATGTGCTGAAACAGAGCGCCCATTATGGCTGGCCCTATTGCTATGACATGCACGGCACTAACCCGGTCTGGGGACCGCGGCAGGTATTTGACTGCAACGGCAGCACCTATACGCCACCGGTGCGGCTGTTGCCGCCGCACAGCGCCCCGCTCAGTATGGTGTATTACGACGGCAAGATGTTTCCCGAGCTCAAGGGCAAGCTGATTCTGTCGATGCATGGCTACCGGGTCGCCGGCGCCCGCATCGGCGCCTTCACCGTGGATTCCAAGGGCGTACCCGTGCTGAGACCGAATGCCCATTATGACGCTTATGCAGGTGAAAACGGCGATGAAACCGTCAGCCTGCCCTATCCCGGGCCTGCGTCAGTACCGCTTTTGCTCACGCCCGGCTGGAATAATGTGGATGGCAGCCATCCCAAGGGGTCGCCGCTGGGGCTAGCCGTGGCCCAGGATGGCGCCATCTGGGTGGCGGAAAACAACAATGCCACTGTCTTGCGCATCGCGCGTGACCGGCCCTAACGTGGGATAATGACTCTCGATAACGCGTCCATGATCATCTATGGCGACTCTATCTCGGGAAATTTCCTGAAGGTGAAGTTCGTCGCAGACCGGCTGGGACTGCCTTACGACTGGGTCGAGGTCAGTGTGGTGAAGGGCGAGGCACGCGCGCCGGAATTTTTTGGCCATGAACCCGGCCGGCCAGGTGCCGGTGGTGCTGTTTGCCGATAATCGCCCGCTAGCCCAGCCCAACGCCATCATGCTGTACCTGGCGCAGAACACCGATTTCATCCCGGAAGATGCATTCGACCGCGCCCTGATGTTCCAGTGGCTATTCTGGGAACAATAAAGCCACGATACCGCCTTTGCGGTGCTGCACTTCCATCGTTTCTATCTGAATACGACCGAAGAGCAGATTGATCCCGCCCTGCCCGGCAAATGCGCCAAAGCATTGGCATTGATGAACAGTCATCTTGAGGCGCGCCAATATTTCGTGAGCCAAAAACTGTCACTGGCCTATATCGCGCTGGTAGCCTATACCCGGTTCAGTCACCAGGCGGGACTGGACCTGAAGAACTTTCCCCATGTCCGCGCCTGGGTGCGCCGGATCGAAGACAAACTGAACATCGAACACGCGGAGCAATAAAGATGGCCGATTATGGATTCAACACCCTGGCCGTCCATGCCGGGGCTCAGCCCGATCCCGCCACCGG
>JAPLPI010000186.1 GCA_026400305.1 Alphaproteobacteria bacterium
ATTTGCGCAGCAAGGCAGAACATGTGCTGAAGGTCTATTTCAACCAGTGTGCGATCCGCATGAATGCGCGCCAGCTTGCCCGAGCCGGACTGTTCCTAGCCAATGCTGGCCAGGACCCCTTGAGCCATGCCCGCGTCACTACGCCGTTCCGCGCCAAGCGCATCAACGCGATCATGATGACCTGTGGCCATTACGACGCCTCGGGTGATTTTGCTTGCCGCGTGGGCCTGCCGGGCAAGAGCGGGGTTGGCGGCGGCATTCTGGCCATCGCGCCGCGCAAGGCGTCGATCTGCGTGTGGTCGCCGGGGCTTAATGCGCAAGGTAACTCTCTGGTTGGCTCCATGGCGCTGGAACGGCTGTCGGCGCTGACCGGTTGGTCTGTGTTCTAGAAAACTCAAGAGCTTGGCCGCGACGTGTTGCATTTCATCCAGCATTAATGGGCTGAAATTCGTCAATTGGAAAAATTCTGCCATGGAAAAAGCCCTGAACAGCCTCGCCCTGCAGGAAGCGATGCGGCTGGACGCGCTGGAGCGCTAGAAGATCACCGACACACCGGAGGACGATAATTACAACTGCGTGATGCTACTGGCCTGCTCCGCCACCGACTGCTTCAGCGTCAGTGCGGATTACCCCTTGATCGTCAATCCTGCCTACAGCCAGGATCGCGGCAAAATTTCGTTGCTGGGCCTGCGCCTGCAAGGTGATTTTAGCCAGGTGTCTGGCGATAACGCGCCGCCGCATGCTTGTGCGACAGGTTGGGCGACATCTTCAGCCTTGCCGCTTCCGCATCCGCCAGATCCTGAGCATCGGGCAGGGAGGGGATGGTGATCCGCTCGCCCATGTCCAATCCCTTGAGCGCGGCATCCACCATCTCGTCCACCTCCATCACCCGCTCGGGCGGCAGCTTGTCGACATCGGCGCCGGCGCGTTCCCAGATTTCGGTGCGGGTGGCGCCGGGCAGCACGGCCTGGATGGTGACGCCATTGTCGTTCAGGTCCTTGGTCAGCGCCTGGGATAGAGCCAACAGATACGCCTTCGACCCGCCATAGACGCCATTGAAACGTTCGGGATTGACCGAGGTGATGCTGCACATGTTCACGATGGTGCCACGCTTGGCGGCGACAAAAGCGCGGCCCGCCGCCAGTACCAGCCGTGTCGCGGCGGTGATGTTGAGGGCAATCAGCTTTTCGATTGTGTCCAGGCTGGTGTCCAGGTGCCGCTCCACCGTGGCGATGCCAGCATTGTTGATAAGACAACTGATCGCCGCATCGGTCTCCAGCTTTTTCTCGATGCGCGCGACATCGCGGCTTTGTGTCAGATCTGCGACAAGTACTTCGGACGCAGCGCCGTCCTGGCGCAGTTGCTCCGCCAGGGCGTCCAATCGGGTCTTGTCGCGCGCCACCAGCACCAGGTCATAGCCGCGTTTGGCCAATCGTTGGGCATAGATTTTTCCGATGCCGGTGGAGGCGCCGGTGATGAGGGCCTTGGGTCTGGTCATGACGAAAACTTGAGGCCCGGCGGACGGCTTTGCAAGCCCGGCCCGGCATGCAAGATTTTGCATAATTTTCCGAAACGAGTCCCATGCGCCGCATCCTGCTTGCAGCTTTTCTGCTGTTGTTGCCGTTCCAGGCCCAGGCCGCGGGCAAGCAAGGTCTGTGGACCGTGACCACAATCTGGCAGTTCGGCATGGACAAGGTGCCGCCGGCCATTGTCGCGTTGGCACGGCAGCAGGGCCTTAAGCCCCCGGTCAATGGCCAGCCTTTCATTCATCACATCTGCATGACCCCCTATGAGGTCGATGGCCGCCAGCCGCTGCAACTCAACAGCCGCGACCTCGACTGCAGCTTTCGCACCGTCAGCATGCGCCGCGGCGTGATGGTCACCGAAAGCATCTGCCACGGTCCCCTGGAAGGCGTCACCCGCGGCCAGGTCACCTGGCGCGACAACACCCATTTTGAAGGCAGAACGGAGTTTAAGGGCAAGTATCGCGCCGATCCGGCCCGCATGAGTTCCACCTTTAGCGCCGACTGGGCGGGCGATGAATGCCGGGGTGTGCGCCCCTATGTGGCCCAAAATAATTGACAGACTGACCCGGCCTGTAAGATCTGCGGTATAACGGAGACCTCAAAAGGGAAATAACATGACGCGCAAGCTCGCTTCGACCCTCATTGCCGCCGCCAATTTCATGCCTGCTGCCGTCCTGGCGGTGCCGCACGGCAAGCTGGGCCTTTTGAACATGACCACCACCATGCAGATGGCCTCGATGCCCAAGATGCCGCCCGAAGTAATGGAAATGATGAAGAAGCGGGGTATGAACATGCCCATGCCGGGTCAGCCTATGACCAGCCAGATGTGCATGACGGTGGAGCAGGCGGCGTTGGACACGCCGCCGAACATGGACCGTGAAGGCGTGAAGTGCACGCCCCATGTCCTCAACCAGACTTCCAGTTCGGCGAGCACAGAGATTGTCTGCCACGGCCTCATGGAGGGCACGGGCCGTTCCCAGATCAGTTGGCGCGGCGACGCCCATTATGATGGCACCTACAGTTTCACCGGCAGCATACATGGCCAGCCCAATAATATGAGCAGCAGCTACAAGGGCGATTGGGTGAGCGCCGATTGCGGTTCGGTCAAGCCGTTCAGCGGCAAGATGCCGTCCATGGCCGGGAGGCCGCCGGCCCCGCATTGATGGATGCCATTGCCGCGCTGGCCGATTTGTTGCGTCAAAGCAGGAGCACGGTGGTCTTCACCGGCGCCGGCATCTCCACCGAATCCGGCATTCCGGATTTCCGCTCGCTGGGCGGCATCTGGACCAAGATGATGCCGCTGGACCAAGATGATGCCGGTGGAATTCCAGGATTACATTTCCGATCCCGATGCGCGGCGCGTGTCGTGGCAGCGGCGCTTCGAAATGGAAGACACCTGGAACGCTACCTTGCCCAATGACGGCCATCGCGTGGTGGCCGAACTGGTGGCCATGGGCAAGGTTGCCCACGTCATCACCCAGAATATCGACGCCCTGCACCAGGCTGGCGGCGTGCCAGACGAAAAAGTCATCTAGCTCCACGGCAACACGCGCTACGCCAAGTGCTTGGACTGCGGCCAGCGTGTCGAGATACCTGACATCCGCGCCCATTTCGACGCTCATGGGGATGCCCCCGATTGTGCTGCTTGCGTCGGCATCGTGAAGACCGCCAGCATCTCCTTCGGCCAGCCCATGCCGGAAGCCGAAATGACTCGCGCTGAGGCGGTGACCCTGGACTGCGACCTGATGCTGGTGCTGGGATCGTCCCTAGCGGTCTATCCGGCCGCGAGCTTCCCGCTGATGGCAAAGCGCAACGGTTCCGGTCTGGCGATCCTGAACCGGGACGAAACCCCGCAGGACCGTTTTGCCGATCTGCTCATAAACGCCGAAATAGGCCCCACAATGCGGGCAATTGTTCAGGCTTTATAAGCGGGTTGCCCGTACCTATATGATTGCTAGACTAAGCCACCCCCCGAATCCGGAGACTTGCCCTTGCGCCGCGCCGACGAAGAAAATGACGAAAAAGACGACGAAAAGTCCCTGCGCCCTGAAGCGCAATCCTCCGAGATCGCCAAGGCGCTCTACAGGTCGCGCACGGTCCTTATCTTCGGTGAAGTTGACATGAAAATGGCAGAGCGGGTCACCGCCCAGCTCTTGGCCTATGCCGAGAGCGAAGGCGATATCCGTGTCATCGTCAATTCGCCGGGCGGCCATGTGGAGTCGGGTGACACCATCCACGACATGATCCGCTTTGTCAGCAACCGGGTGAAGATGATCGGCACCGGCTGGGTCGCATCCGCCGGCGCGCACATCTTTCTGGGCGCGAAAAAAGAAAACCGCCTCTGCCTGCCGTTCACCCGCTTTCTGCTTCACCAGCCCCTGGGTGGCGTTCGCGGCCAGGCCAGCGACATCACCATCGAGGCCGAGGAAATCCTCAAGATGCGTGCCCGCCTGATCAAGGAAATCTCGGACGAAACCGGACAGCCTTATGAAAAGGTCGTGACCGACACCGAGCGTAATTTCTGGATCGGTGCGGAAGACGCGGTTGCCTACGGCCTCGTCTCAAAGGTCATCAGCCGAGCCAGCGATGTGTGATTGATGGCCGACCCGTCACCTTGGTGGCGTGGCGCGGCGATCTATCAGGTTTATGTCCGCAGCTTTTGCGACGGTAATGGCGACGGGCAGGGCGACTTTGTCGGCCTGGCCGGAAAGCTGGATTATATCAAGTCGCTGGGCATGGATGCGATCTGACTGTCGCCGGTCCATCCTTCGCCTAACCGCGACTGGTCCTATGACGTTTCTGACTATGAAAACGTCCATCCCGACTATGGCACGTTGCAGGACTTCGCCGGGCTTGTGGATGCCGCCCATGCGCGCGGCCTGAAGATTATCCTGGACGAGGTGCTGCCGCATACCAGTGATGAACATGCTTGATTCGCCGCCAGCCGCGACGGTGATGCGGAAAAGATGGACTGGCATGTATGGGCCGATCGTAAACCGATGGCACGGTGCCCAACAACTGGCTGTCGGTGTTCGGCGGTCCTGCCTGGTCCTATCAGCCGGCGCGGCGGCAATATTATCACCACAAGTTCCTGCGCCAGCAGCCCAAGCTGAACTGGACGAACAAAGGGCGCGC
>JAPLPI010000234.1 GCA_026400305.1 Alphaproteobacteria bacterium
CTCGGCAAAGCGAATGCAGCGGGTGCACTGGATGCAGCGGGTCATGATCGTCTTGACGATCGGGCCCATGTATTTCTCGGTCACCGCGCGCTTGTTCTCGGCGAAACGGCTGTGGCCCTTTCCATAGGCGAGGCTCTGATCCTGCAAATCGCATTCGCCGCCCTGGTCGCAGATCGGACAATCCAGCGGATGATTGATCAGCAGGAATTCCATCACCCCTTCGCGCGCCTTGCGGGCATAAGGGCTGGTGGTGTTGATCTTGGCCGGCGTGCCGTCCTTGTTGGGGAAGATGTCCTTGACCTGCAGCGCGCAGGACGCCTGCGGCTTGGGCGCACCCACCCACTCCACCAGACACATGCGGCAATTGCCCGCCACCGACAGGCGCTCGTGATAGCAGAAGCGCGGAATTTCTGCGCCGGCCTGCTCACAGGCCTGCAGCAAGGTTATGGTCTCTTCGGCCTCGATTTCCTTACCGTCGACGATGAGTTTGCGCGTGGCCATGTCTTACTCCGCCGCCATGCGCGAGAATTCCGCAATACGCTTTTCAATCTCGGGACGGAAATGGCGAATCAATCCCTGGATCGGCCAGGCTGCCGCGTCGCCCAGGGCGCAGATGGTGTGACCTTCGATTTCCTTGGATACTTCCTGTAGCAAATCGATCTCCGACACGCGAGCATCGCCCTTCACCATGCGGGTCATGACGCGCCACATCCAGCCGGTGCCTTCGCGGCACGGCGTGCACTGGCCGCAGCTTTCATGCTTGTAGAAATAGGCCAGCCGCTGGATCGCCTTGATCACGTCGGTGGACTTGTCCATCACGATCACGGCGGCGGTGCCAAGGCCCGTCTGCACGGCTTTCAGAGTGTCGAAATCCATCAGCACGTCATCGCAGATCGACTTGGGCAGCAGCGGCACAGACGCGCCGCCCGGAATGACGGCCAGCAGGTTATCCCAGCCGCCGCGCACGCCGCCGCAATGCCTGTCGATCAGCTCGCGCAGCGGGATGCCCATCTCTTCTTCGACATTGCAGGGCTTGTTCACATGACCCGAGATGCAGAACACCTTGGTGCCGGTATTGTTGGGACGGCCGATGCCGGCGAACCAGTCGGCGCCACGGCGGATAATGGTCGGTGCCACCGCGATGCTTTCAACATTGTTGACGGTGGTGGGGCAGCCATACAGGCCGACATTTGCCGGGAATGGCGGCTTCAGGCGCGGCTGACCTTTTTTGCCTTCCAGGCTTTCCAGCAGCGCGGTTTCTTCGCCGCAGATATAGGCTCCTGCCCCGTGATGGACATACAGGTCAAAATCCCAGCCATGGATGTTGTTCTTGCCTATCAATTTTGCCGCATAGGCTTCGTCGACGGCGCGCTGCAGCGCCTCGCGCTCGCGGATAAACTCGCCGCGTAAATAGACATAACAGGCATGGGCGCGCATTGCGAAGCTGGCGACCAGGCACCCTTCAATCAGCGTGTGCGGGTCGTGGCGCAGGATATCGCGATCCTTGCAGGTGCCCGGCTCGGACTCGTCGGCATTGACCACCAGGTAATGCGGCCGCTCCTTCACTGCCTTGGGCATGAAGGACCATTTGAGGCCGGTCGGAAAACCGGCGCCGCCGCGGCCGCGCAGGCCCGACTTCTTCATAATGTCGACAAAGCCTTCGGGACCCAGTTCCAGGATCGCCTTGGTATTGTCCCACTGGCCACGCTTCTTGGCGGCTTCCAAGCCCGGGCTCTTGAACCCGTAAAGATTGGTGAAGATACGATCCTTGTCGGCGAGCATCAGGTGGCCGCTCCCGGCGGTTTCTGCTTGGGGGATTCGCGGTTAGAGGCAGCCATGATCGGCGCCTTGGCGTCCGCGTCTGTATTAGCCGGCTGCGGCGCGGCAACCTTGTACTTGCCGATGATCGAGCCGTCATACAGCGCGCCATCGGTCAAGGTGGTGGTGGCGCCGCCTTCCGGCTCGGACGAGGTGCGGGAGTTCTGCGGCCCGGGCTTGAGCGCCTTGCCGGCGCGCAGGTCGGCGATCATCTGTTCGGTGATCGGCCCGTCGATATCTTCATAAAAGTCGCTGCCGATCTGCAACATAGGCGCGTTCACGCAGGCGCCCAGGCATTCCACTTCCATCCAGCTGAACTTGCCGTCATCCGATAGGGTCTTTTCATGCGGATGGATGTGCTTCTTGCAGGCCGCGACCACCGCATCGGAGCCCCGCAGCCAGCAGGGCGTTGTGGTACAGACCTGGATCAGGGTACCGACCGGCTGCAAATTGAACATGGTGTAGAAGGTCACCACTTCCAGCACCCGAATGAAGGGCATGGACAGCATCGTCGCGATGCTCTCGACCATCGGGTGCGACACCCAGCCTTCCTGTTCCTGGCCGCGCCACAGAAGCGAGATCACCGCAGAGGCCTGTCGGCCCTGCGGATACTTGGCAATGGTCACCTTGGCCCACTCCGCATTTTCCGCATTGAAAGCGAAGCTGGCGGGCTGCATGTCCGGCGGTGCGAGGCGGCGAAGCGACATGGTTCTACTTTGCAAAATCGACGCGGGCGATCAGCCCGTCGCGGAAGGTGTAGATGGCGATGATCTCGAACTGTTCCCCGCCGGGGTAACGGATCACAAGTTCGTGATCCACGATGGTATTGCCGATAACAATGCGGTTCTTCAGTTCGGCTTTGTTCTGCGGAAACTGGGCAAAGGCCTTGACGTAACGCGCCTTGATGGCCTCGCGCGAAGTTTCGGTCGGCGTGCCGTTCAAACCAGACACAATGCAGTCTTCCGTGAAATAGGAGACGTAGGTATCAAGGTCCTGGGCGTTATAGGCGTCGAGCTGTTTCTGGGCGGTATCGAGATTGCTCATCGGTCCACCTCGCCGAACACGATGTCGAGGCTGCCCAGGATCGCGGACACGTCGGCTAGAATATGGCCCTTGCACATGTAATCCATCGCCTGCAGATGCACAAAGCTGGGTGCGCGGATCTTGCAACGGTAAGGCTTGTTGGAACCGTCGGCCACCAGATAGACGCCAAACTCGCCCTTGGGCGCTTCCACCGTGGCGTAAAATTCGCCGGCGGGCACATGGAAGCCTTCGGTATAGAGCTTGAAGTGATGGATCAGGGCTTCCATCGAGGTCTTCATTTCGCCGCGGCGCGGCGGCACGACCTTGTTATCGGCGCTAACAACGGGACCGGCCGGCATCTTCTCGATGCACTGGCGCATAATCTTGGTGGATTCGCGCATCTCTTCCATGCGCATCACATAGCGGTCGTAATTGTCGCCGTTCTTGCCCACCGGAATCTGGAAATCCAGCTCGTTGTAGCACTCATAGGGCTGGCTGCGGCGCAGGTCCCACTTCACGCCGGTGGACCGCAGCATCACGCCCGACATGCCCCACATCTCGGCTTCGGCGCGGGTAACGATGCCGATATCGACATTGCGCTGCTTGAAGATGCGGCTCTCGGTCAGCAGGCCTTCGATATCGTCCAGCACGGTGACGAAGTGATCGCAGAACTTCAGGATGTCTTCGGCTAGGCCAGGCGGCATGTCCTGGTGAACGCCGCCGGCGCGGAAATAGGCGGCATGCATGCGCGAGCCGGAAATGCGCTCATAGAACACCATCAGCTTTTCGCGCTCTTCAAAGCCCCACAGCGGCGGGGTCAGCGCGCCAACGTCCATCGCCTGGGTGGTTACATTGAGCAGATGGTTGAGCAGGCGGCCGATCTCGGAGAACAGCACGCGAATATACTGGCCGCGCTTTGGCACTTCCAGGCCCAGCAGCTTTTCGATCGCCAGACAGAAGGCATGCTCCTGGTTCATCGGCGCGACGTAATCCAGGCGGTCGAAATAGGGGAGCGCCTGAAGATAGGTCTTGTGCTCGATCAGCTTCTCGGTACCGCGATGCAAAAGGCCGATATGCGGATCGACACGGGTGACGATTTCGCCATCCAGATCCAACACCAGGCGCAGCACGCCATGCGCGGCCGGATGCTGCGGACCGAAATTAATGGTCAGCTGCGGATCGTCGGAGATGTGGCCTTCCTTGGCGTCCAACACAACGGTGCTCATGGCTTCTTCCCCGGATCGCCGGAGGTGGCGTTCGGCGCCAGCGCGGCCTTCTCGTCGCCGGGCAGGATGTACTCGGCGCCTTCCCACGGACTCATGAAATCGAAGCTGCGGAAATCCTGGGCCAGCTGGACTGGTTCATAGACCACCCGCTTCGCTTCCTCGGAATAGCGCAGCTCGACATAGCCGGTGAGCGGGAAGTCCTTGCGCAGCGGATAACCGGAAAAACCGTAATCGGTCAGGATGCGGCGCATGTCGGGATGATCGGCGAAGGGCACGCCATACATGTCGAAGGCTTCGCGCTCGAACCAGTTGGCGGCGGGCCAGACCTGCATCGAGGACGGCACAGGCGTGTTCTCGTCGACCTGCACCTTCACGCGAATGCGCTGGTTCCGGTACATGCTGAGCAGATGATAGACGACGTCGAACCGCTTCTCGCGCTCGGGGTAGTCCGCGCCGCAGATGTCGATCAGCGTCGAAAACTTGCACACCTGGTCGTCGCGCAGGAACA
>JAPLPI010000430.1 GCA_026400305.1 Alphaproteobacteria bacterium
GCGCCGGTCGCCATGTTGCGGGTATATTGTTCATGACCGGGCGTGTCGGCGACGATGAATTTTCGCCTATCTGTCGCAAAGAAGCGGTAGGCAACATCGATTGTAATGCCCTGCTCCCGCTCCGCCTCCAGGCCGTCCACCAGGAGCGCGAAATCGATGTCGTCTCCGGTAGTGCCAAACTTTTTGGAGTCTTTTTCTAAGGACGCCAGGGTGTCTTCAAAGAGCAGCTTGGTGTCATAAAGAAGCCTTCCGATGAGCGTGGATTTTCCATCATCGACGCTGCCGCAGGTCAGAAAACGAAGCAGGGTCTTTTTTTCCTGCGCCGCGAGAAACTCTTTTAAATTTACGGGGGCTCTCATCAGAAGTAGCCCTCCTTCTTCTTTTTCTCCATTGAGGCCTTCTCGTCGCCGTCGATGAGGCGGCCCTGGCGCTCCGATGTGCGGGCGGTGAACATCTCCGTGACAATGGCCTCCAGCGTGTCGGCGCTGCTTTCAATGGCCCCAGTGAGCGGGTAGCAGCCCAGGGTGCGAAAGCGCACTAGGCGCTCCTCGGCGACTTCGCCGGGCAGGAGTTTCATGCGCTCATCATCGCGCATAATCAAAGTCCCCGCCCGCTCCACCACGGGGCGCTTCTTGGCGAAATAAAGCGGCACGATGGGGATATTTTCGGCCAGGATGTATTGCCAGATATCAAGCTCTGTCCAATTGGACAGCGGGAAGACGCGGATGCTTTCGCCTTTATTGATGCGGGTATTGTAGACGCGCCATAATTCGGGACGCTGATTTTTGGGATCCCAGCCATGGTGGGTATCGCGGAAGGAGAAGACGCGCTCCTTGGCGCGGCTCTTTTCCTCATCGCGGCGAGCCCCACCGAAGGCGGCATCAAATCCATACTTGTTGAGGGCCTGCTTTAGGGCCTCGGTCTTCATCACCTGGGTGTGCAATGAGGATCCGCTATCAAAGGGATTAATGCCGCGATCTACTCCGTCCTGGTTGATGTATTCGATGAAATCCAGGCCAAGCCTTTTGATGGTCTCATCGCGGAACTTGATCATCTCCTTAAACTTCCACGTCGTGTTGACGTGCATCAGCGCAAAGGGGGGCTTGGAAGGGTAAAACGCCTTCATCGCCAAGTGCAGCATCACGGCAGAATCTTTACCCACCGAGTAGAGCATCACCGGATTGGAAAACTCCGCCGCCACTTCACGCATGATGTGGATGCTCTCGGCTTCCAGGCGCCGCAGGTGAGGTATAACATTTAATTTAGTGGACAATTATTCGTATCCCAATTATAGGGTGTGAAATATCCCGTCAGCCCCTCCGTTGCAAGGCGGAGCGCTACTTTAGGATTTTGGCGGTCGTCGAGGGGGGGACTGCCTGCCCCTCCACCGCGAAGCGCACCCGTCCGATGGCCCGGCCGTCAATGGTGGCGATTTTCACCAACCACTGGCCCGGCCTGGGCGATGTCTTGGTGGTGTAGTAGCGAAATCCGTCCTCGCGCCCGCCGGCGATCGGCACCGTGATGCGCTGCTGCGACACCCAGCCCCTGCCCGGCTCCAGCCATTGCCAGTCATGCACGATGCGGGTGCGCAGGCCCCGCGGCGCGAATACCGCGTTGTACAGGAAGAGCTTGGCGCCCGCCTGGACATGCAGGATCGGATAGGTGCCGAACAGTGCCTGCCATTCCGGCGGCTCTTCTTCCTGCAGCGCCTGGAAATCGGCGCCGGTCCGCTTAACCCCGTGATAGACGCCGGCATCGGTCAGGACCAATGGCAGAGGCGGCAGCAGGCGCAGAAAATAGGCCGCGTTGAGGAATATGGTGAGGAGCACCATGCCGGCCAGAACCTGCATGCGTGCGCCGCGATAGCGCTCGTGCCCCAGACGCGCCAGCGCCCGCATAAATAAGAAGAAGACCAAAACCGCGATACAGCCACTGATCAGGAAGGGGATATAGCCAATCTTCCCGATCACCACGGGCACCAAAAGGATGGCATAGGAATACAGCGCGAAGAAGAACAGCAACGCGGCGAACACCAGCCGAGAATGATAGCGGCGCATATATTCGTTACCGATGAAGATTGCCGCCATCGCCAGTAGAAAAGGCCAGGAAGATGTTATCGAGGCGCTGCGGATATAGAAGACGCAGAAGCCCGACAGCAGGCAACCCAGCGCGAACTGAGTGATGGCGACCAGGATGGTGCGTGTCTTGTCGGAGGGCTTGCGGCCGTCGGGACGCGATTCCAGCACATGCAGCGCAGCGATGGAGATACCGGCCACCAGCAGATAGACGATGAAAACCGCCTGGGTCACGGCATGGTCAATGCGCCCAAAAGTGGCGCTGTCGAAGGCAAAGCCGCCCGCCAGCGACAGGGCGGAGATTTGGCGCTCATGCCGCCGAGCCCAGCCGATGGCCGGCTCAAAAGCCTTGGTGTAGAGGGTCCGCATGCGCATATCTTATGCTGTCCGTGCCATTTCATAACAAGACAAGATTGCGGCAAAAGCAGATTTTGCCACTATGATCAGCCCAAGAAATTCTTCAGGGAGTTACACAATGCGGCTAGTGCAATTAAAGGACGTGGATGGCGGGCGCTTGGTGGCAAGCTTGGGCGATGACGCCAGCGGACGGGTGATCCAGGGCGTCGAAAGCAGCTATGAGCTGGCCAGCCGCGCGATCGCCGAGAAACTCTCACTGGAAGCCATGACCACCAAGCTGGGCCTGGGCGAGAGCGTGGATGTCCGCGCGGCTCTTGCCGAGGGCCGCGTGCTGGCGCCACTGGATCATCCGGACCCCGCGCACCTGTTGGTGACCGGCACCGGCCTGACCCATCTGGGCTCGGCCGAGGGGCGCGATGCGATGCACAAGATTCTGTCAGGCGGAGAGCCCGTGCTCACCGATTCTATGAAGATGTTCAAGCACGGTCTGGAGGGCGGCAAGCCAAAACAGGGACAGGAGGGCTTCCAGCCGGAATGGTTCTACAAGGGCGACGGCGCCAGCGTGGTGGGACCGGAGGCGGCCCTTGCCTCCCCCGCCTTCGCGCAGGATGGCGGCGAAGAACCGGAGATCGTGGGCCTCTATTTGATCGGCCCCGACGGCACGCCGCACCGGA
>JAPLPI010000018.1 GCA_026400305.1 Alphaproteobacteria bacterium
CGAGGCCGTCGCCGCTCCGGACGACGAAGTGATCGACTGCACTGGCATGACCCTGCTGCCCGGCATGACCGAGGCGCATTGCCATATCTCCTTCAACAACCTGACCTCCATCTACAACGCCATTGAACAGCAGCCCGAGGACCATGCCCTGGCATCGCTGGCCAATGCGCAGCTTCTGTTGCAGCGGGGCTGGACCAGCCTGTTCTCGGCGGCGTCAGCAAAGCCCCGGCTAGACGTTGCTGTGCGCGATGCCATCAACAAGGGCATGTTCGAAGGTCCGCGCATCCGCGCAGCCAGCCAGGAGATCACGCCCACCGGAAACCTGGGCGACCTGGACACCAACTATCTGGAATTTCCCCGCAACCTGCGTTTTTCGGTCGCCTGTGACGGCGCCGACAATTTCATGAAGACCGCACGGCTCGCCGCACGCGACGGGGTGGACACGATCAAGGTCAATGTCTCGGGCGACCGCGACTGGGGTCACATGCATGCCGATGACACCGTCACCGTAATCACCGAACCGGAACTGGCGGCGGTGATGCAGGTGGCCAATGCGCGCAAGCTGGTGGTCGCCACCCATTGCTCCAGCTCGGCGGGCGTGAAGATGTGCGTGCGTCAGGGCGTACCGGTGATCTTTCATGCCCCGCATGCCGACAGCGAAGCCCGCGACATGCTGGAATCGGTCAAGGACAAGGTCTTTGTCGTGCCAGGCGCGGGCTTCCCGATCGCCATGTTCCGCCGCCATGACGAATTCCGGCTGGGCTGGAGCAAGGAAAAGCTCAAGTCGCTGGAAACCGAGATCGGCATTTTTAGTGACTGCATGAGCGACCTGCGCAAACGTGGCGTACGCGTGCTGCCGGGTGGCGACTATGGCGCTTTCATTACTTCGCCCCAGGGTGAGAATGCCAAGGACCTGGAAATCTTCACCGAGCTGTTCGGCTTCACCCCCATGGATGTGATAGTGGCGGCCACCCGCCACGGTGCCGACCTGATGGGGATGGGCGGCGAGACCGGCCAGGTCCGCCCCGGCTTCCTGGCCGATCTGGTCCTGCTGGATGGCGATCCCATTGCCGACATCCGAATCTTCCAGGATCCGGAAAAGATCGTGGGCGTAATGAAGGGCGGCATCTTCGCCCGGCGCCAAGCGGCCCTGTCGCGTGCCAGCGGCCCCATGCGCAAGACCGCCTGACAGGAGACAAGCCGTGCACCTGACCATCGGAAGTGCCCCTGATTCCTGGGGCGTTTGGTTTGCCGACGATGCGCGCCAGACGCCGTGGCATCGCTTTCTGGATGAGATCGTGGAAGCTGGTTACGAATGGACCGAACTAGGCCCCTTCGGCTACCTGCCAACAGACCCTGCGATCCTGAAAGAGGAGCTTGACAAGCGCGGGCTGAAAGTCTCCGGCTCTTTTGTGGAAGGCGATCTGGCCAATCCCGATACTGGCTGGCCCAGAATCGAAAAGCAGCTGCGTGGCCTGGGGCCCATCCTCAACACCTTCAATGCCAAATTCCTGGTGCTGATTCCTGAGTGCTACACCAACCTCTTTACCGGCGAGAAGATTGCGCCCGCCCGCCTGGACGACGCCGCCTTCGCCCGGCTGGTGGACACCACCCACCGCGTGGCCCGCATCGCGCGTGACGATTACGGTTTGCAGCTGATCTTCCATCCCCATGCCCAGACCCATGTCGAACATGAGGACCAGATCGAGAAATTTCTGGCGATGACCGACCCGGCGCTGGTGTCCATCGTGCTGGATACCGGCCATCATTCCTATTGCGGCGGCAATCCGGTGACCTTCATGAAGAAGCACCATGCGCGTATCCCGTACCTGCATCTCAAAAGCGTCGATCCGGTGCTGCGCGCGCGTGTGACTGCCGAAAACATTCCCTTCGCCCAGGCGGTGGGTATGGGCATGTTCGTGGAGCCATCCCAGGGCGCGGTGGATTTCGACGCCTTCCGCGATGTGCTGCGCGACATCGATTACAGGGGCTTCGGAATTGTCGAGCAGGACATGTTTCCGGCGCCCTTCGACAAACCTTTGCCCATCGCCAGGCGCACCCGGTCTTACCTGCGCGAACTTGGACTGGGATAACTGCATATGAACATTCACAGGAATTGATCGATGTCCGAACGCAGCCTGAAATTGAAACAGCGCCTGAGACAGGGTGAAACCACGTTCGGCGCCTGGCTGACCGTCGCCAATCCCACCATCGCCGAGATCATGGCGGGCGCCGGCTTCGACTGGGTGTTCATCGATACCGAGCACGGCGGCTTCAGCAATGAAGGCTTCCAAACCTGCCTGATGGCGTTCAACGGCTCGCCTACTGTGCCGATGACGCGCGTGGCCTGGAACGATCATGTGCTGATCAAGCAGGCGCTGGACATGGGCGCCGAAGGCATCCTGATTCCGATGGTGAGCTCGGCGGAGGAAGCACGCATCGCCGTATCCGCCTGCAAATATCCGCCCGAAGGCAC
>JAPLPI010000419.1 GCA_026400305.1 Alphaproteobacteria bacterium
TTCATTAAGACCTTGGATCGCCCCCATTACGCCAATGAGGACAAGGACGGCATTCCGCCCTGGATGCGCCGCCGCCGCGGAACCCCCGCGCCTGCGCCCGTTACGCCGCCCGCCAAGCCGCAGAACCAGGTTCAGGCCGAAACGCCCACCAAGGTGGCGGCCGCGGAGAAGCAATGATAGTCAGGCTGGTGACATTGCCGGCCTGTGCCGTCACTGCGTTCTTCCTCAGCATCGCCGCACCCGCGCTGGCAGCCTTCGATGAAGCCTTGCCCTATCCTACCGAAGTGGCGCTGTCCCAGGAAAGCGACAAGGGTTTTGTCTATCGGCGTTTCCCCGGCAGCCAACGGCTGTACATCTACGACCTAGACAAGGACGGTAAATCCGTCTGCAACGAAACCTGCATCGGCGCCCGTCCGCCGGTTTATGCTCCGGCCTCCGCCAAGCCGGTGGGCGAATGGACGGTGGTGCGCCGCGATGACGGCCGCATGCAATGGGCCTATCGCGGTCAACCAGTCTACACCTTCTTCCACGACCGGCCTAACGAGCCGCATGGCGATGGTGAAGACGGCGCGTGGCACATCGTGTCGTATGAGAAATAAGCGGCCGTGGTGATACAAGAGGCACCTGCCGTGCTGGACACACCTGAAAATGCCGACGCGGATCTCGCCGTCACGCCGGATTCGCCCCAGCCGATCAAGTTGGTCTGAGCGCAAACCTCTGAAAATATTATGTAAAATTGGCTGGACCAGACCTGTCCCCAGCTATTAGGGTTGGGAAGCGGCTGGTGGCTTTGGCAGCGCAAAACTCGGGTTTTCACGTCGCCCGGCGGAGGGGGTAATGGACGGACGCGCGACTCACGTGCCGGGTTGAAAGCATGAACTGGCTCGTCAAGGTGGCCCTGGATCGGCCCCACGCCTTCATCGTCATGGCCCTGATGATCCTGATTTTCGGGCCACTGGCCGCCGTCAGGACCCCCACCGACATTTTTCCGGAGATTGGTATTCCGGTTTTGGGCGTGGCCTTCAGCTATGCCGGCCTGTCGCCCGACGATATGGGCGCGCGCGTGATGGCCAATTACGAGCGCCAGATTCCCACCAGCGTCAATGATGTCGAGCATGTGGAGAGCATGTCCATTCCCGGTCTGTCTATCGCCAAGATCTATTTTCAGCCGGATGTGGATATCCGCATGGCGACGGCAGAGGTGACGGCGCTGTCGCAGGGCGCCATCCGCCTGATGCCAGCAGGCATGCAGCCGCCTAACATTATAAACTACAGCGCCTCCACCGTGCCGGTGATCCAGCTGGCCTATTCCTCCAAGACTATGTCCGAGCAGCAAGTGGCGGACCAGTCGCAGAATTTCGCTCGGCCGCGCCTGGCCACCGTACGTGGCGCGCGCACCACAGCCCCCAATGGCGGCAAGACCCGCTCGGTGCAGATTGACCTGGATCCCCAGGCGATGCAGGCGCGCGGATTGTCGGCGTCGGATGTGCAGACCGCCTTTGCCAACCAGAACCAGATCACCCCGGCCGGCAACATCAAGATCGGCAGCTTCCAGTATGTCGTCGATCTCAACAATGCCGCCGATAACATCGAGAAGATTAACGACATGCCGGTGAAGACGGTAGCCGGCGGCACCGTTCACCTGCGCGATGTCGGCCATGTGCGCGACGGTAGCAACGTCCAAAACAACATCGTGCATGTGGACGGCAGCCGCGCCGTGCTCTCCACCGTGCTGAAGAACGGCCGGGCCTCCACCATCGATGTGGTGGAGGGAATCAAGAACATGCTGCCGGCCTTGCAGGCGCAGATGCCGGACGCGCTGAAGGTCAATGTTCTGACCGACCAGTCGGTGTTCGTGAAGGCTGCGATCAACGGTGTTGTGCGCGAAGGCGTAATCGCCGCGGCCTTGACCAGCCTGATGATCCTGTTTTTCCTGGGAAGCTGGCGCTCCACCGTCATAATTGCCACCTGCATCCCCCTGGCGGTGTTGTGTGCGCTGATGGGTCTGTGGGCGACGGGTCAGACGCTCAACATCATGACTTTGGGCGGCCTGGCGCTGGCGGTTGGCATTCTGGTCGACGACGCCACGGTGACCATCGAAAATATTAACTGGCACCTGGAGCATGGCAAGGCGGTGCGCCCGGCCATTCTGGACGGGGCACAGCAGATCGCACAGCCGGCCTTTGTCTCGCTGCTGTGC
>JAPLPI010000241.1 GCA_026400305.1 Alphaproteobacteria bacterium
GACAGTTTCAATCCGCCTTCGCCCACTCTGGTGTCATAGCCCTCGGGCATGACCGCGATGAACTCGTGCGCCGCGGCATTGCGTGCCGCCGCCTTGATCTCGCCCAGTGAAGCGCCGGGTTTACCCAGCGCGATATTGTCGGCAATGCTTTCGTCGAACAGAAACGCTTCCTGGGTGACCACGCCGATTGCCGAGCGCAAGCTTTCCAGGGTCACGCCATGAATGTCCTGGCCGTCAATGGCGATTGTACCCGCGTTCACATCATAAAAGCGTAGCAGCAGGTTGAAGATCGTGCTCTTGCCGGCGCCGGACGGACCGACCAGCGCGATCTTCGCGCCGGCGGCAACGTCCATCGTGACGTCCGACAGGGTGGGGGCCGCGTCGGCCTGATAATGGAAACCGACACCCTGAAAGATGACCGCGCCGCCCCTGGGCACCAGGGCCACGGCGCCGGGATGGTTGACGATGCTGGGACGCGCATCGATGGCGGCGAAAATACGTTCGGTTGCGGCGATGCCCGCCGATACCGTGGGCCAAAGCTGCGAGAGATTGCGCAAAGGCTGCTGCGCCAGCAGAAGCGCGGTGAGGAATCCGGCAAAGGCGTTGAGAGTGATCTGGCCTTGAAGGCTCTGCCAGCCCGCCGCGAACAGCACCAGGCTCACCATGGCGCCCAAAAATAGATCGGTGATGGGCGCGGCGGCGGCGCGGAGTCGCACCGCCTTCAGCAAGGTGCCCAGCCGCGATTTCAGCCGCGTATTCACCCGCGCCACGCTATGGGCTTCCAGACCATAGGCCTTGATGATGCGGCGGCCATCCATCGCTTCGGACAGCACCACCGACAGATCGCCGGTCTCGCGCATGCCGCGGGTGGCGGCGCGGCGCATCGAACCGCCTAGCCGCTCCATCGCCCAGGCCACGCCCGGCAGGATGATCAGCGCCAATGCGCCCAGTTGCCAGTCGCTGATCAGAACATAGGCCAGGAACACCACCAGTTGAACCGCTTCCAGGAAGATGGCGGCCACGCCCTGGGTCAGTCCGTCGCGCATCAGCTGGGCGTCATAGAGAAAGTTGGAAACGAACTGACCCGAATGCACGGCATTAAGATCGGCCAGGTCGCGGCGGATTAGCCGCCCGAACATGTCGCGCTGGGCGGTAGCTACGGTGCGCTCGCCCAGCGAGTCCAGCCACATGCGGCCGAAGAACAGGGTGATGGCGCGCAACACCACGACACCGCCCACCGCCGACGACAGCGGCAGCAGCAGTTCGGCCTGGCGGCGCAGGAAGATCAGTTTGATCTCGTAATTGACCATCAGCGGCACCAGTCCGCTGATCGCGCTGGTCAGCAGCATGCAGAGGACGGCCAGCAGCAACAGGCCCCATTCGCCGCGGACATAGTCGCGCAGCAGGCGGCGGGTCACGGCGGCTATATTCTGGGTGGGCGAGGCGGAACTCATGCGCCCGTGCTGTAGCATGCGGGGGCATCTCAGGCAAAAAGCCTTTTTGAGCCAGATGGTTAGTGGTTGTGATTGTCCTCGGGTTCCATCAGCCGGTGCATATGGACCACGAAATAGCGCATTTGGGCATTGTCCACCGTGGCCTGGGCCTTGGCGCACCAGGCCTTCTTGGCCTCGGCGAAATTGGGGTACATGCCGACAAAGTCAAGCTTGGACAGGTCCTTGAACTCGACGACCTGGGTGTCCTTCAGCTCGCCGCCGAACACAAAATGCAGAAGCTGCTGGGAATCGGGCATAGGATCCACTTTAGTTGCGTCGCACCATTGAAGCCCGAACGGGCGGCGACGCTCAATTCTCTTATTGTCGCAGGAGTGTAAGGATCTCGTTACTAAGGTGCGCATTGGCGGCGACCAGGCTGGTCTGCTTGGTGACCGGCCGGTTGTAGACCAGCAGTTCGCCATGGCTATCGGTTAGGCGGCCGCCGGCTTCC
>JAPLPI010000376.1 GCA_026400305.1 Alphaproteobacteria bacterium
GCATCGTCGCCGGTGCGCGGCACCGCCACGACCTTGGAGCCGCGCAGATGCCTGGGTGCGTCCTTGTAGTGAATCTCGGTGACGCGCGGCCAAAATTCCTTGATGATGGCGACCGGATCCATGCCGCCCAGGGTCAGGTGCGCGGTGTCCGCGGTCAGCCAGACATATTTGGGATCAGTCAGCTTCATCAGCAGATGGGTTTCATGGTCGGTCTGGACCAGCGAATTCACATGCGGATGGGGCGCCAGCCTGACACCCATCTTGATGATCTGCTCGCCGATCTGGTTCAGCGCGCCGGCGCAGACCTTGATCTGTTCGTCATTGGTGTCGTAGCCCGGCGGGCGCGGACCCATGTTCATCTTGAAATGGTCGACATAGCCAAAGGGCACGATGAAATTGCGCACGAACTTCACATGGTCGGCGATGGTCTTCTTGACCTTGGCAGGATCGTAGAAGTTGCCGGAAAAATCCGGGCCGCCGCCATTGGAGCAGGTCGCCATCTGCAGCCCGTGATCGGCCATCAGCTTTTTGAGGACCAGCGGCTTGTCCAGATAGTTCACGACATTCTGGCGGAAGGGTTCGATGCCAGGCAATCCGACGCGCTGGCCGACCTTGATGGCTTCCTCGATATCGGTGCCCCAGGAGATGGCGCTGTAGCCATAGCGGAAGGACAGGGGTTTGGCGGCAGCGGCCGCAAGGCCCAGGCCCGATGCACCGGCAAGGCCTGCGCCAAATGCCGATGACGTCTGGATGAAGCGGCGGCGTGAGAATGTCATGTGTCCCTCCGGGTCTTTTCTGGTTGCGGTGAGACTGGCATGGCGGCCCCGCGCCTGTCTCTCCCAAAACCATGTTGCACTGAACCAAAAGCGGCTTTTGGATGTAGACAGAGGCGGAAAACTTCCCCAGAAAAGACCCATGTTCAGGATCAAAGCCCTGATGGCGGCCAGCGCCGCGGCGCTGGCGTCGGCCTGCTCGCCCTTCGCCGCCATCAATCTCCTGGTGCCCAAGTCGGGCTATGCCGTGCACCGGGACCTGGCCTTTGGCAGAGATCCGCGCCAGAAGCTGGACATCTATGTGCCGGCCGGCGCGACGGGCCCGATGCCGGTGCTGCTGTTCCTGTATGGCGGTGGCTGGCAGGCGGGAAGCCGCACCGATTACCGCGCCTTCGGTCAGGCCTTCACCAGCGCCGGCATTGTTGTAGCGGTGGCCGATTATCGTCTTTACCCGCAGGTGAAATTTCCCGGCTTTGTTGAAGACGCGGCCGGGGCGCTGGCCTTCCTGCACGACCATGTCGCGGACTATGGCGGCGATCCGAACCGCATCTTTGTCAGCGGCCATTCGGCCGGCGCCTACAATGTGGTGATGATGGCGTCCGAACCAAAATTCATCGAGGCCAGGGGCGGGCGGCTGGGCTGGATCCGGGGCGTCATCGGAATGTCCTGTCCGTATGACTTCCTGCCGATGAGCGATCCTGTTTATGTCGACATGTTCCACGGCACCAACAATCTGGAGTCCATGCCGACCAACCATGTCGACGGCGTGCGCCAGCCGATGCTGCTGGCCACCGGCACCGCCGACACCACGGTGGACCAGGGCAATACCGACCGCATGGCGAACAAGCTGCGGTCCTTCGGCAGCGAGGTGAAGGTGATCAAGTACAAGGGCACCGGCCATGTCGGCGTCATCCTGTCCCTGGTGCCGGGCTTTCGCAAAATGACGAGCCTGCGCCAGGACATGATCGATTTCATCCGTTCGCACTGATGGCGAAAGCGGCGCATATCCTGCCCGACCGGCTGAAGCCGGGATTGAAGCTGGTGTTCTGCGGCACGGCGGCGGGACGCCAGTCGGCGCTGCAACTGGCCTATTATGCGCACGGCCAGAACAAGTTCTGGACCACCCTGCACAAGACCGGTCTAACGCCGCGCCTGTTCGCGCCGCAGGACTATGAAGGCTAGTGGGAACTGGGCATCGGCCTCACGGATATCGCCAAGCATGTCTTTGGCATGGATCACCAGTTACCCAAGGACGCGCTGGGGCCGGAGGCGGTGACGGCCCTGAAGGCGCGCATTCTCAAAGCTAGGCCACGCATCCTCGCCTTCACCAGCCTGAATGGCGGCAGGAAGGTGATGGGACCGAAGGCGGTGGCGGGCGAACAGCCGCATCTGATCGGCGAAACGCAGGTCTTCATCCTGCCATCGCCATCGCCGCTGGCTGCCAATCACTGGGACATCAAGCCTTGGCGCGATCTGGCGAAAGCAGTAAATGCTTTGGATTAGGGCATCGCCGCTGTGTCGGTGCGCACCGGCAGCGCCTCGAAGCGCACGCAATGTTCGCTGCCTGAAGCGGACGCGCACATCGCGGCGGGATCGTCGGCCAGACTGACGCGATGGTTACTCGGCAGTGCCATAAATCGTCTTGGGCGCATGGGGGTGGCGGCGGACCCCCTTCAGCATCAGCCGCACCGCCTCGTAATGGATGGCCACCACCACTTTCAGCGTCATCAGGGGGTAGCGCAGCAGCATGCGGGCCAGGGCCCCATCGGTCAGGGCCTTGCGTGCTCCGGCGAAGCTGGCGTTCAGGATAGAGCGGCCCGCTTCCTCTTCATGGATGGTGACCGCGATGTCCTTGCCCGGCGGGCGGATGCGGAAATGATAGCGGCAGTCGTGCGACAGGAAGGGCGAGACATAGAACTGTTTGGGGCAGCCATGGCGCACCAGCTTTTTGTCGCTGCCTGCCGGCAACACATAGGCGTGCCGTTCGTCATAGGTGTTATGGACTTCATAAATGATCGCCTTCAGTACGCCCTGTTCGTCATCGCAAAACCAGACGCTGAGGGGATTGAAGACGTAGCCTAGGATGCGCGGATAGCAGAGCACGCGGCGTCGTCCCGCGGCGATGATGCCAGCTTGGGCCAGCAGATCGTCCAGCCAGACTTTCACGGGACGGCCATCGCCGTGATCGCGGTCCTGGAAACTGAGTAGTCCGCCCCGGTTGTAGGCGAACAGAGAAAGGCGGCGGTCCAGTTCGGGCAGCTCGTCCAAGTCTAGCAGTATGGCGAAGACGCGGTACTTGAAGCGGTGATGCCTCGGCGTGATCCGCCGGTGCATCACCCAGCCTTCATACAGGGCTGAGCCGATCGCCGGGGGCGGGGGGTAATTCATGGTGCATTTACGCTCTTCAGCCCGGGACAGATCAAGCCATTGATCCAACTCGCCCCCGGACCCGTAAATCCGCTATGTTGGCCCATGCTCCGCGCCCCTCTTTCCCTGTCTTTCGCTATGCTTTCCGCCGGCCGGCCGTGCTGTTGCGTCTGCCCATGAAGCCCGAAGTGCTGGAAATGAACGCCCTTTTGGGCCGGGTGGCATCGGAACGTGACCGGACGGCCTTTGCCGCCCTGTTTTCCCATTTTGCGCCTCGGGTGAAGGCCTATCTGCTGCGTCAGGGCGCCCCCGCTTCGGTGGCTGAGGACATGGCCCAGGAAGCCCTGCTCAGCCTGTGGCGCAAGGCGCACCTTTTCGATCCGGCCAAGGCGTCGGTGGGGACCTGGCTGTTCACCATCGCCCGCAACCTG
>JAPLPI010000178.1 GCA_026400305.1 Alphaproteobacteria bacterium
GTAGGTTAAGTGGACCGTTTAGTGCGGGTGGGGGAGGGGCGCAACCCCTAAAATCAGGAGCGCCAGCGCAGGATGCGTTCCTGCACAGGATTGACGAAATCCGTGCCATTTTCGACCGATTCCGTCCAGGCTTTCTTGACCCGGTGGTACCAGATGGCCGGCTGGTCGCTGTCCTGGATCAGCATCAGCTGCGGGCTGAATTTCAGGCCTTCCTTCTGAAGCTCCACGATCTTGCGGTCGTCGGCGATGAAGGTGCGGCCCAGCGCCCAGAAAAAGGGATAGATGAAATTCAGCCAGGCCGGCCACCAGAAGACCTGGATCACATCGGTGTTTTCTGAGTCGCGCGGGGTGCAGACTGTCAGGCCCACCACCTTCACGTCCGTGCCCAGCAGGCGGCTGCGCAGGGTTTCGAAACGGGTGGAGGGAAGTTCGAAGGTGATCTCGGTCGTCACATCACCCAAGATTCGGTAGGCTGGCTTGGATGGCCGGTGCGCTGTCATCACAAAGCCGTTCGCCAGAGGGGCGTAGTGCTTTTCCTTCAGCCGGGCTTTGCGTTTCCACCACCAATGGTCATGCACATAGGCGGCATGGGCCGGGTCCATCAGCCCGATCACGGCATGGTCAATGCCGCAGGCGAAGCGCTGTGTCTCGGTCCAGCGCATGGGGTGTGACACGCCGGGACGGGGCGGTTCATTCTTGGGTTCGCTGCCGGGCCGGGCCGCCATATAGACCCAGATCAACCCGTCCTGCTCGCGCACCGGATAGGCGCGGACCTTGATGCTTTCCGCTTTCAGATCTTCGCTGCCGGTGAGGGAGGGGATCTTGGTGCATTGGCCACCCGGCTTGAAGCGCCAGCCATGATAGGGGCACTCGACGCTGCCTTCAGGAAGGACGCGGCCTGCCGACAGGGGCACGCCGCGATGGGGACAGATATCTCTGAGCGCGAACAGCGCGCCGCCTTTAAGCCGGCCTAGCACCAATGGCTCGCCCAGCAACATCTCGCGGCGCATCTGGCCGGGCGCTAGGCTGGACGCCAGAGCCGGCATGTACCAGAGGTCGCGCAGGAATTCGCCCATTTCTGCCATGGGAACTGCTTAGAGAAATCGCCATTTCGTCGCAAGGACGGGGCCATAAACCGGCTGCCGGAACCGTCCCGCACGCTAGGCTTTCCCCACGAAAAAGGCGCTGCCGCTGGTGGACCCCAAGCTTCTGATCCGCGCCTTGGCTGCGGGCTGCGCTAGTGTCGCAGGCTTCATGCTACTGGGCCATTACCGCCCGGCTCTTGCCCTGCATTACGTGCTGTTCGGCTGCATGATGATCGCCGGCACCATGGGGCTGCTCTATGCCCGTGACGTGGCGCGCGGCTATCTGGCGGGCGCCTTGGGCGGGCTGGTGATCGGAGCGGCCTGCGGACTGGCGGCGGTGGATACGGCCAACCTCTTGGGTGACCGGCCGGACCTGTTCATTCCCTATGGCGTGATGGTCTGCACCCTGATCGGCGTCATTGGCGGATTGTTCGGGCAATATGGCGCGTGGATACGCGACTTAATCCGAACGCTGCGGTAGTCGTCCCCTCCGGCCTTCGCACTTGATCTGTGCTACGACGTTCGGCCGCCTGGTCGCCAGCCTCACTCCCCTATGCAAGCGCGCTCACGCGAGCGCGAGGGAGGAGCGCTGATTCTGTTTTGCTTTAAGGAAACTGTCGGTTGGCGCGTTGCCTTCCCGGAAAGGGGCTGGGGGGCTTGTTAATCCGAGTCGCCTCGCAACCAACCGACACAAAGACTTTCGATCCCGAAAGCGGCCGCGCCATGGTCCAATCATGACCATTTTGGGGCATCCAATGACAAATTCTACAGAAACAATCGCATCAATGGCTTGCGGGGCGCGGGTTCCAGGATCATCATTTATTCCGGATGGTTGAAGAACCGATTTTCCTTCACCGCACCGTCATGGTGCGTGACATGTCTCCGGCGACAGTTCCGCAGGTAATATTCGACCGTCCCGAAATCAACCGCATCCTCACTGTCTATGGCCGCATGGTGGCGTGCGGTGAATGGCGCGACTATGCGCTGGATTTTCTGGACGAGGTGGCGGTGTTCTCCGTCTTCCGCCATGCCAGCGAGATGCCGCTGTGCCGCATCGAGAAGCGTCCGAAGCTGCGCGCCAAGCAGGGTCAGTACAGTGTGATCGCGGCGGGCGGCGTGATCCTCAAGCGTGGCCAGGATCTGGCCCAGGTGCTGAAGGTCTTCGACAAGAAGCTTCTGAAGTCCCTCACCAAAGAATAAGGCCCGGATCGCTCCGGGCCTTTTCTTTTTTCCAGTTCGCTTCGTCTAGCGGCGGTTGCCCATGAAGCGCAGCAGGAACAGGAAGATGTTCAGGAAGTCCAGGTAGAGCGACAGCGCGCCCATGATGGCGGCTTTGCCGGCGACCGCCGTGTCGCCACCCACCTGGTAATAGGTGTTCTTGATCTTCTGGGTGTCCCAGGCGGTCAGGCCGGTGAAGATCACAACGCCCAGCGCGCTCACCGCGAAATCGATTGCCGGAGACTTGAAGAACATATTGGCGATCATCGCGATGAACAGGCCACAGACGCCCATCATCAGGAAATGGCCCATGCCAGTCAGGTCTCGGTTGGTTGTGTAACCCCACAGGCTCATGCTGCCGAAGGTGGCGGCGGTGACGAAGAAGGTCATCGCGACGCTGGCGCCGGTATAAACGATGAGGATCGAGGCCAGCGAGGCGCCGACCATCGCCGCATAGGCCCAGAAGGTGGCCTGCGCTGCCGCCTGGCTCATCTGCATGATGCGGAAGGACAGGAAGAAGACCAGCGCCAATGGCGCAAACATCACGATATAGCCAAGGATGGTCGGGGAGATACCCACGCCGTTGGCGGTTGCCACCTGGTGATAGAACAGGTTCAGCAAGGCGGGGGTGTTGGCGACGAGGTACGCCACGCCGCCGGTCAGCGCCAGCGCACCAACCATGTAGTTGTAGACCCGCAGCATGTGCGCGCGCAGGCCGGTATCTATCGTGTCAGCGACGGTGGTCGCGCCATGTACAATTCGGTTGTCGAAGTCAGCCATTTGATACTCCCTTTGAGCCTTACTATATCGTGATTTGCTGTGGCGGTATCAAGGCGCCTGAAATGCGAATGCCCCGCGCCCTTTAGGGCACAAATTTTGATATATTACAGACAGTTAAGCCGACCTCAGCCGCTGCGCTGGCCGCACCGACAGGGCGCCCAGCGCGCCCAGCAGGCCGAACAGCAAGGTCGCCGCCGCCCCGCCCACCACGGTGATCAGCACCGCCTGGGAATCGAAGGTGAAGGGCACGTCCAGGATGGCAAAGGCGATCACCCAGCCGGCCAGGGTTCCAGCGAGCAGCGCGATCACGCCCGTCGCCAGGCCCAGCACGCCATATTCGATGGCATAGACCAGGGCGATGCGGGCGCGGGTGGCGCCCAGCACTTTGAGGATGGTGGCGTCGTAGAGCCGGGCGCGGGTCCCGGCGGCAATCGCGCCCGCCAGCACCAACAGCCCCGCCAAGATGGTGACCAGGCTGGCGGCGCTGACACCTTGCGCCAGCGAGGCCAGCAAGTCCTGCACCTGCTGGATGGCGTCTTTCACCCGGATGGTGGAGATATTGGGAAAGCGCGTGGTCACCGTCATGTAGAGCGGATTTTCCTGCGCGTCCGCCACCCGCACGGTGGCCAGGAAGGCGTGCGGCGCCTGGCTGATCAGGCCAGGTGACAGCACCAGCACGAAATTCTGCCCGCCGGTGGTGAAGTCCACCTTGCGCAGGCTTGCGATACGGCCTTCGAAACTGCGGCCCAGCACGTTCAAGGTCATGCTATCGCCGATCTTCAGGCCGGTGCCCTTGGCGATGGCCTGGTCGAGCGAGATCAGGGTGGGGCCCTTGTAATCGGCCGCCCACCATTTGCCTTGCGTGATGATGGTGCCGTCCGGCGGCGTGGCGGCATAGGTGATGCCGCGGTCGCCGCTCAGCGCCCATTTGGCGTCGGGCGCGACCTTGGCGTCGGCGGACGGTACGCCGTTCAGGGCGGTGATGCGCCCCCGGATCATGGGCGTGCGCTTGTAATCGCTGGCGCTGGAAAAGCCGGTGATGGTGCGGTCGAAGGCGGCGGTCTCGGACGGCTGGATGTCGATGAAGAAGAAGCTGGGGGCGCGCGCCGGGAGGGCGCCCGCCACCTGGGCGTTGATGGTCGAATTCAAAAGCGTGACCGTGGCCAGCAAGGTCAGGCCCAACCCCAGCGCCGTAACCACGCCGCCGGTGGCGGCGCCGGGGCGCACCAGGTTGGCGAAGGCCAGCCGCACCAGGGGTGATTTGGGACGTGGCATGGCTTTGATGGCGCGGCGCAAGCCCTCCGCCAGCAGGCGCAGCAGCGCCAGTGCGGCGACGGCGCCCACCAGAAACTCCGCCGCGAACACTGGGGAAGGCGCCACCACCAAAGTGAGCACGGCGACACCCAGCGCTGCTGCGGCGGAGATCGCGCGATACAGATTTTGCCCTTCGACCTTTGCCGGTTCGATCACGTCGC
>JAPLPI010000026.1 GCA_026400305.1 Alphaproteobacteria bacterium
ATCGAGTTCTCGCTAAATCACTGAATTCTGGTCCGCCCGAATTCTGCGGCCAGACGCCTCAGCCGGGCCAGTTTTCCGGGCTTTCTCATCCGCTTTGCGCGGACAGAATCTGTGCTAGCTTTACCGCCGCCTGGGCCGGGAAATACTGGCCGCCGCACCGATTTTGGGGAGGTTTTCATGGAAAAGAAGTCACGACGCGGCCTGTTGACCAAAACCGTGGCCGCTGCGGCCGCTGCCACCGCGCTGGCCACCACCGGCGCCGATGCCAAGTCCAAGGCCGCGTCCAAGCTGACGAAGCGCTCGCCCTATCCGCCGCGCGATCCCTCCGCAGGCAAGCCGATGTTCAGCCGCGGTGTCGCTTACGGCAACATGATTTTCATCTCCGGTATTGGCTACCACAAGCCCGGCACCATCGCCGAGCACACCAAGGGCGTGCTGGATGAACTGTCCCAGGCGCTGACCGATGCAGGTTCCTCGCTGCAGCAATGCCTGAAGGTCACCGTCTTCCTGGCCGACCTGAAGGACTACGCGGCCATGAACGAAGTCTATAAGAGCTACGACTGGGGTGACGTGCCGCCGGTGCGCACCACCACGGCCGCTGCCGGTGTTCCGGGCAATTCGCTCGTCGAAATAGACGTCATCGCCTACATCTAGGCGCACATTACATAAGAGGTTGGATATGGGTTTGTTCGGCAAGTGGTCGCGTCGCGACCTTCTCAAAAATTCTGGTGTGGTGGCGGGTGTTGCCGCGGCGCCGGCGGCAGCGCTGGCCGCACCGGCCAAGCCCAAGGACATGGTTGTTCATATCGGCACGATGGAGAAAAACCTCTTCACCGAAGTCGGCGTACGCCCGATCCTGAATGCACGCGGCACCTACACCATCATCAGCGGCTCGCGCTCGCTCCCCCAGGTCAAGCAGGCCATGTTCGAGGCCTCGCATTACTACGTCCAGATGGACGAGATGATGGAAGGGGTGGGCAAGGAACTGGCCCGGCTGAACGGCTGTGAATCGGCCATGGTCACCAATGGCTGCGAGTCGGCCATTGTGCTGGCGACCATCGCCTGCGTCGCCGGCTCCAATATCGAGAAGTGCCAGGCGCTGCCCTATATCAAGGGCAAGGACCAGGTGATCATTCCCAAGCATTCGCGCAATCCCTATGACGTGGGCGTGCGGGTGGTGGGCGCCGAGCTGGTGGAAGTCGAGACGCCGGATCAGCTGCGCGCCAAGATATCCAACCGCACCGCCATGATCTACATCATGTCGGACCCGGATGAAGCCAAGAGTGCCCTGCCGATCCAGACCGTCATCAACCTCGCCAATGAAAAGAAAATTCCGGTGTTCGTGGATGCGGCGGCCGAAGAACCGATGAGCCCCAACGTCTATATGAAGATGGGCGCCAGCTTTGTCGGCTATTCGGGTGGCAAGTGCCTGCGCGCGCCGCAATCATCCGGCATGCTGCTGGGCAAGGCGGATCTGATCAAGGCGGCCTGGTTCCAGGCCTCGCCACATCACAACTATGCTCGTGCCCTGAAATGCTCCAAGGAAGAGACGATGGGCCTCTTGGCCGCGGTGCGCCAATGGTACAAGCGCGATCATGACGCCGAGCAGCGCATGTGGCGCGGCTGGATGGAGCATGTCGCGGCGAGGCTGAAGCCGATCAATGGCCTGACATTCACCTACATGGAGCCGCAGGGCCTGTCGAACCGTGCCGTCCGCCTGCGCATCGACTGGGACGCCGGCGAGGTCGGCATTACCGGCAATGAGCTGGAAAAGCACCTGAATGACGGCTCGCCCCGCATTATGACCGAGCCGAGCACCGGCCACCGGCCCGACATGATGGCCAGCCATATTACCCTGATGCCCTATATGATGGATGCGGGTGACGAGAAAGTCCTGGCGGATGCGCTGCTCAAGATTTTTGGCAATCCGGGCCATTATGAAAATCCGCCGGTGCCCACCGGGGCGCCTGCTTCCGTGGCCGGCACCTGGTTGGTCGGCATCCAGTATTCCTGTGGCCTGGGCGAGCAGCATTTCACCTTGGCCCAGGATGGCAGCAACGTCACCGGCGACCACAAGGGCGAGATCTACAACGCCAAGCTCAAGGGTGCGGTGCAGGGCGATATGATCAAGTTGCAAAGCGCCATGCCTGTCGGCGGAAATTCTATCCGCTGGTCCTTCACCGGAACGGTGCGTGGCACCTCCATGTCGGGTACTGTGGACATGGGCGAATACGGCCCGGCGACCTGGTCGGCTGTTCGCGCATAACAACAAGAAGGGGTACGGGGATGAAGAAGCTGATGGTGGCAAGCACGCTGGTGATGCTGACGGCGGCGGGCGCGAGTGCGCAACCGCCGCTTCCGGCCTATGACCTGCTGCTGCGCGGAGGCCACGTGATCGATGCAAAGAACCACATCGATGCGGTGATGGATGTCGCCATCAAGGATGGCAAGATCGCCAAGGTGGCGGCGGGCCTGAAGGCCAGCGACGCGATCAAGACCATCGATGTGAAGGGGCTTTACGTCACCCCGGGCCTGATTGACCTGCACACCCACAATTACGTCGGCACGGGCGAGAGAAATTCTTATGCCGGCGATCTCAGCGTTCAGCCGGACGACTTTACCTTCCGCACTGGCGTCACCACCGTGGTGGATGCCGGATGCTCGGGTTGGCGCAATTTCGAGGACTTCAAGAACAAGATCGTCGATCGCGCCAAGACCCGCATCCTGGTGATGCTCAATATCGTGGGAAAGGGCATGCGTTCGGACAATATTCAGCAGGATTTGTCCGACATGGACGGCGAAGAGACCGCCAAGATGGCGCTGAAATATCCGGGTGTGATCGTCGGCATCAAGACGGCGCATTTCAACGGCCCGGAATGGAAGCCGGTGGAGCAGGCGGTAATTGCCGGCACCAAGGCCAATATCCCGGTGATGGTGGATTTCGGCGCCGACCGGTCGACACGTCCGCTCTATAACCTGCTGACCCAGAAGCTGCGGCCCGGCGACATCTACACCCACATGTATTCGGGCCTGCGCCACGAACAGGACCCGGTCACCAAGGGCCCGCAAAAGGGCATGATCGAAGGCCGGGCGCGGGGCGTCTATTTCGATGCCGGCACCGGCGGCGGCAGTTTCAAATGGTCGCTGGCTGTGCCCTTCATCCAGCAGGGCTTCAAGCCGGATTCCCTGTCCACCGACCTGCATGTCGGCAGCATGAACAGCACCACCAAGGACATGCTAAACGTCGCCAGTAAATTCATGGCGATGGGATTGTCCTTGTCCGAAGTGGTGGCCGAGATGACCGCTCATCCGGCGAAAGAAATCCGCCGCGAGGATCTGGGAAACCTGTCGGTGGGTTCGGTGGCGGACGTCGCTGTGCTGCGATTGGAAAAGGGCAGGTTCGGCTTCGTGGACATGGTCAACACACGGTTGGACGGTAACCAGAAGCTGGTGGACGAACTGACAATCAAGGACGGCAAGATCGTCTATGACCTGAACGGCATGGAATCCCTGCCCTGGACGGCGCTGCAGGGCGATATTTCCCAGGACAAGCGCTGGACCAGCTGGCCGCGTCCCAAGCCCCGTCCCGATGACGGCGTGAAACTTCACTAGGTACATCAATGGCTTTTCCGAAGATCAAGCATGTTCGCGCCTTCGTGGTGCGCGGCGGCGGCGCCGATTATCACGACCAGGGTGCTGGCCACTGGATCGACGATCACATCGCCACGCCGATGTCGCGCTATTCTGAATACCGCCAGAGCCGCCAGAGCTTCGGCATCAATGTGCTGGGCACGTTGGTGGTGGAGATTGAGGCGGAGAATGGCGTTACCGGCTTTGCTGTGACCACGGGCGGCGAGCCCGCCTGCTACATCGTGGAAAAGCACCTGGCGCGCTTCCTGGAAGGGCGCGATCCGGCCCAGACCGAGAAGATCTGGGACCAGATGTATTTCTCCACCCAGTATTACGGGCGCAAGGGGTTGGTGATCAATGCTATCTCGGGCGTCGATCTGGCACTGTGGGATTTGCTCGGCAAGCTGCGTGATGAACCGGTGCATCAATTGCTGGGCGGCGCGGTGCGCGACGAGCTCACATTCTATGCCACCGGTGCGCGGCCAGATCTGGCCAAGGAGATGGGCTTCATTGGCGGCAAGATGCCGTTGCATCATGGTCCGGCCGAAGGCGAAGAGGGCCTGAATAAGGCCCTGGCCGAGATCGCCACCATGCGTGAGCGCGTCGGCCCGGAATTCTGGCTGATGCTGGATTGCTGGATGGCGTTGGATCTGAACTACGCCACCAAGCTGGCCACCCGGGCCTGGGAACAATCGGGTCTGAAATGGATCGAGGAGGCGCTGAGTCCCGACGATTACTGGGGCTACCGCGACCTGAAAAAGGCGGTGCCGCCCGGCATGCTGGTGACTACCGGTGAGCATGATGCCACTCGCTGGGGTTTTCGCATGCTGCTAGAGATGGATTGCTGCGACATCATACAGCCCGATGTCGGCTGGTGCGGTGGCGTCACAGAACTGATCAAGATCGCCAACCTGGCGGAGAGCCATGGCAAGCTGATGGTGCCGCATGGCTCATCGGTTTACAGCTACCATTTCGTCATCACCCGCCATAACAGCCCGTTTGCGGAATTCCTGATGATGGCGCCCAAGGCCGACCAGGTCGTGCCGATGTTTGCGCCGCAGCTCCTGGGCGAACCGGTGCCAAAGAATGGCCGCATCAAGCTGTCGGAACTGGACAAGCCGGGCTTTGGGGTGGAGCTGAACCGCGAGGTCAAGCTGCACCGTCCTTATCCCCGGTAGGCTTGGTCCGCGCTGATGCTGGACGGCGAATACGATTACATCGTGGTGGGCGCGGGGTCCGCCGGCTGCGTCGTCGCCAACCGCTTGTCGGCCGATCCCAAAAAGCGCGTGCTGCTGCTGGAGGCCGGCGGGCAGGATGACTGGATCTGGTTTCACATTCCCGTTGGTTACCTCTACCTGATCGGAAATCCGCGCAGCGACTGGATGTTTGAGATAGAAGCCGATCCCGGTCTGAATGGGCGCAAGCTCAACTATCCGCGCGGCAAGGCGCTGGGCGGTTCATCTTCGATCAACGCCATGCTCTCCATGCGCGGTCAGGCGGGTGATTACGACCATTGGCGCCAATTGGGCCTGGCCGGTTGGGGCTGGGACGATGTGAAGCCGGTGTTCCGCCACCTGGACCGGCATTTTCTGGGCGATACCGAACATCATCGCGCCGATGGCGAGCTTTCTGTCGAACAGCCGCGGGTGCGTTGGGAAATCCTGGACCGCATAATCGATGCCGCCGAGGAGACCGGTATTCCCCGCAGCGCTGATCCCAACACCGGCGACAATGAAGGCAGTTATTATTTCCACGTCAACCAGAAGCGCGGCCGGCGCTGGTCGGCAGCGCGGGGGTTCCTGCGTCCGGCGTTGGGGCGACCCAACCTGCGGCTGGAAACCGATGTCGTGGCCGACAGAGTCCTGTTTGACGGCAAGCGCGCCACCGGTGTGCGTTTCAAACGCGGCAACGAATGGGTGGAAGCGCGCGTCAAAAGCGAGGTGATCCTGTGTGCCGGCGCTATCGGTTCGGTGCAGATTCTGCAGCGCTCGGGTGTGGGCCCGGCTCAATGGCTGGGCGAACTGGGTGTGCCGGTGGTGCACGCGGCGGAGGGGGTAGGCCGCAACCTTCAGGATCACCTGCAACTGCGCGCCATGTATCGGGTCCAGGGCGTGAAGACCCTGAACGAAATCTATTATTCCCCGCTGGGCCGGCCGCTGATGGGCCTGCAATATGCGCTGCTGCGGCGCGGGCCCATGACCATGGCGGCGTCGCAGCTTTGCATCGTCACTCGCTCAGACGCGTCGCAGGAGCGGGCCAATATCCAGTTTCATGTCCAGCCCTTGTCCCTGGATCGTTTCGGCACGCCGTTGCACCGCTTTCCTGCCGTCACCGTCAGCCCCTGCAACCTGCGCCCCACCTCGCGCGGCACGGTGCGGCTCCCGTCCACCGCGTTGGCAGCCAAGCCCAGCATTGCGCCCAATTATCTTTCCACCGACGAGGATCGTCGCATCGCCGCCCAGGCGCTGCGCCTGACGCGCAAGCTAATGGCCCAGCCGGCGCTGGCCCAATATCACCCTGAGGAGTTCCGCCCCGGGCCCGAAGTGTCGGATTCCGACACCGACCTGGTTCATGCCGCCGGTGATATCGGCACCACCATTTTCCACCCTGTCGGCACGGCCAAGATGGGCCTGGCCAGTGATCCGCTGGCCGTGGTGGATGAACGGTTGCGCGTGCACGGCTTGCAGGGGTTGCGGGTGATTGATGCCTCGGTGATGCCGACCATCACGTCGGGAAATACCAACACCCCCACCATCATGATCGCGGCCAAAGGCGCGGCGATGGTGCTGGAAGACGCGCTTAAGTAACGGGCGCGGGATTAAACAGCGTTAGGTCGTTGTGCAGGCCCCACTTGTCGGCCCAGACTTGTTTCCTGCCACTGGCCACGTCCAGCATCAGCTGGAACAATTCCCAGCCCACCTGTTCGATGGTTTTTTCGCCGGTGGCGATGGGGCCGGCATCCAGGTCGATCAGGTCATTCCAGCGCTTGGCCAGTTCGCTGCGGGTCGAAACCTTGATGACCGGCACAGCGGCCAGGCCATAGGGCGTGCCGCGGCCGGTGGTGAAGACATGCAGGTTCATGCCGGAGGCCATCTGCAAGGTGCCGCAGACAAAATCGCTGGCGGGTGTAGCGGCGAATACCAGGCCGCGGCTGCGCACTTTTTCGCCCGGCGCCAACACGGCGTTGATCGCGCTGGTGCCGGACTTGGCGACCGAACCCAGCGATTTCTCGATGATGTTGGACAGGCCGCCCTTCTTGTTGCCGGGCGTGGTGTTGGCGCCGCGGTCCACTTCGCCCTTGGCCAGATAATCGTCATACCAGCGCATCTCGCGCACCAGCGCGTCGGCGACTTCTCTGGTCGCGGCGCGTGGTGTCAAAAGATGAATGGCGTCGCGCACCTCGGTTACTTCCGAGAACATCACCGTGGCACCAGCCCGCACCAGCAGGTCGGCGCAGTAGCCCAGCGCCGGATTGGCGGTGAGGCCCGAAAAGGCATCGCTGCCGCCGCACTGCATGCCCACGATCAGTTCTGCGGCCGGCACGGTCTCACGCCTGCGCTTGTCCAGTATTTTCAGCCGTTCCTCGACGCGTTCCATGATGCCGTCGATCATGGCGCCGAAGCCGACATAGGCTTCGTCCTGCAGCCGCAGGGTGCGGGTCTCCTGGCCCCCCTCTACAGCTTTAGAGGGCAGCAGACGTTCGGGCG
>JAPLPI010000048.1 GCA_026400305.1 Alphaproteobacteria bacterium
ATCGGCGGTGGCGTCGGCACAGGATGGACGATCTACGTGCCGCTCTCCGTGCAGCAGGGGGCGGGCATGGATCTCGCCATCTTCTCGCTGCACATCGCGGGCGCGTCCTCGATCCTGGGCGCGATCAACTTCATCACCACCATCTTCAACATGCGCGCGCCGGGTATGACCCTGCACAAGATGCCGCTGTTCGTATGGTCTATCCTGGTGACCGTGTTCCTGCTGCTGCTGTCGCTGCCGGTTTTGGCCGGCGCCATCACCATGCTGCTGACCGACCGCCATTTCGGCACGTCGTTCTTCAATGCGGCGGGTGGCGGCGATCCGATCCTGTACCAGCATCTGTTCTGGTTCTTCGGTCACCCCGAAGTTTACATCCTGATCCTGCCCGGCTTCGGCATGATCAGCCATGTCATAGGCACCTTCTCCAAGCGCCCGATCTTCGGCTATCTAGGCATGGCTTATGCGATGGTCGCTATCGGCTTCATTGGCTTTTTGGTCTGGGCGCACCACATGTACACGGTGGGCCTGACGGTCGACACCAAGGCCTATTTCGTCTTTGCGACCATGGTCATCGCGGTACCCACCGGCATCAAGGTGTTCAGCTGGATCGCCACAATGTGGGGCGGCTCGATCGAGTTCAAAACCCCGATGCTGTGGGCGATCGGCTTTGTTTTCCTGTTCACCGTCGGCGGCGTCACCGGCGTGGTGCTGGCCAATGCCGGCGTCGACGTTGTGCTGCAGGACACCTATTACGTGGTGGCGCACTTCCATTACGTGCTGTCGCTGGGTGCGGTGTTCGCGATCTTCTCGGGCTTCTATTTCTGGTTCCCGAAGTTCACCGGCTACATGTACAGTGAAGTGCTGGGCAAGCTGCACTTCTGGGTCACCTTTGTCGGCGTGAATCTGGCCTTCTTTCCGATGCACTTCCTGGGCCTGGCCGGCATGCCGCGCCGCTATGTGGACTATCCGGATGCCTATGCCGGCTGGAACTATGTCGCCTCGATCGGCGCCTTCATTGCCGGCTTCGGCGTGCTGATCTTCCTGATTATGCTGGTGGAAGCCTTCATGAATAAGCGCAAGGCCGGGGACAATCCCTGGGGCGTGGGCGCCACCACCCTGGAATGGACCCTGCCGTCGCCGCCGCCCTTTCACCAGTTTAATGAGCTGCCGAAAATAAAATAATGTCGCTTTCCCTGGCTTATCCCCGTGTCACTACCCTCGGCGACTTTCTCGCGCTGCTGAAGCCGCGCGTCATGTCACTGGTGGTGTTCACGGGGCTGGCCGGGATCGTGGCGGCGCCCGGACACCTGCATCCGCTCACCGCCTTCACAGCCCTGCTGTGCATCGCGGTTGCGGCGGGCGCGTCGGGTTGCCTGAACATGGCCTATGACAGCGATATCGATGGCTTGATGACCCGCACAGCCAAGCGTCCCATCCCGATGGGCTATGTTGCGCGGGAAGATGCGCTCGCCTTCGGCTGGACCCTGTCTGTGGCGGCGGTCGCCACCATGGGCCTGTTCGTGAACTTCCTGGCGGCGGGGCTGCTGGCCTTCACCGTCTTCTTCTATGTCGTGGTCTATACGCTTTGGCTCAAGCGCCGCACGCCGCAGAATATCGTGATCGGCGGATTGTCGGGCGCGCTTCCGCCTGCCATTGGCTGGGCCTCGGTCACCGGTGACCTGTCGCTGGCGCCGCTTTTGCTGGTGGCGATCATCTTCATTTGGACGCCGCCGCATTTCTGGGCGCTGTCGCTGTGGCGGTCGCAGGATTACGCCCGCGCCGGCGTGCCGATGCTGCCGGTTGTCAGCGGCAAGTCGTACACCCGTTTCCAGATACTGCTCTATACGCTGGTGCTAGTGCCGCTCGGCATCCTGCCGGCCTTCTTGCATATCGGTGGCGCACTGTATCTGGCGGCTTCGGCCGGAATCGGCCTGTGGTTTCTCAAGGAATCCATCGCCACCTATCGCGAGACTAATGAAATCAAGGAGCCCGCATGTCCCCGTTGGCCTTGTGGTCGTGAGAGATGATGATGCGGACCGTGCGCGTCGCAAACGCAATATCGCACTGGGGCTCACGCTCTTCGGTGTGGTAATACTGTTTTATCTGATGTCGATCGTGCAATGGCGCGATCATACCGGCCACTAGAGGGGCACCGCCTATGAGCAGCGATGTGAAGCACGATTATCACCTGGTGGATCCCAGCCCGTGGCCTGTTGTCGGCTCGATCTTTGCCTTCACCATGATGGTGGGCGCGGTGTTCTGGATGAACAAGGATTACACCGGATTCTGGGGCCTGCCGCTCAACGGCTCGCCGGTGATCTGCCTGATCGGCTTGGCCGGTGTGCTTTACACCATGGCCGGCTGGTGGCGCGACGTGATCAAGGAATCGGTGGTGCTGGGCAACCACACCCCGGTGGTGAAGCTGCATCTGCGCTACGGTATGCTGCTGTTCATCGCTTCTGAAGTGATGTTCTTCGTCGCCTGGTTCTGGGCCTATTTCAACACCGCCATCTTCCATGCCGATGTCGGCGTCTCGTCCTGGCCGCCGGCCGGCATCGTCACCCTGGATCCGTGGCACTTCCCGCTGCTGAACACCCTGATCCTGCTGACCTCGGGCACCACGGTGACCTGGGCGCATCACGCACTGATCCATGGTCAGCGTGGCGG
>JAPLPI010000016.1 GCA_026400305.1 Alphaproteobacteria bacterium
GACCATGATGGCAGGCTTCGCCTCGGGGGGCAGTTAAAAGGCCCCGCTATGGACGAGCCGTTGGTTAGCTAACAAAATATTGGGGGCAAGGAAGAAGTTCTAAATCTCAGAAGTAGGTGCCTTTTTAGAGACTGCTGCACCTCATTGACGGCGTCCGCCAGGTGGTCGCTCAGCGATCTTCAGACCGTGAAGGAAGGGTACATTCTCGTGGCCAGGGAACGACACCACCCGAACCCCGTTCACGTCTATCGCGAGAAGCTTCTCATCAGCTGAATTGTAGCGCGGCACAATCACGCCCGGGATGTCGGGGCTGCCGGTTTTCGCAAATGCCACCAGCATGTCCGACATCCTGTCTGCCAGCATGTGATCGGCGCTGGTCCATCGGCGGGTCGGCCCTGCGGCGTTGTAGCCATCGATGGTATCGAGCCAGAAGGCATTGTCCGAGCCGTGGAACGCGGTGCTTTCATAACTGCCCGGCGGCGGCGCTTTTTCCGGCGTGTAGTGATGCGGGATGGTGGTCATATAGACATAGGCCGGTTTGCGGCCCGGAGACGCTTGGCCCATCGCCCAACGGCGCATGGCGGTGCCCAGCGTGATATCACGCGCCGCGAGTTGCGCGTTGTGCCTGAAGTCGCTGTTGGCGGGATAAAGCTCCAACAGCTTGTCGGCACTCTCGCCGTAGCTGCGCCTGGCCGCCGCCACATAGTCATCAGGCGATTGGACAGCCATGAAGGCGCCATAGCCTTCATCGCGGGTAAAGCCGACAAAGCTGGCGACATCGTTCTGCTCACCCGCCGCGAAAATATCCTTGGGGTCTTTCGGCATATACCATTCGTCCACGCTGGGCGGGCCGCCACGTTGCGCCAATATTCGGTCGGCTGACATGGCGCGCATGGCCGCGATATTGGGTGCCTTCAAGGCTTCCTGAACCATCACGCCATCGCGCTCGGCCGCTTCTTTGCTGCGGAACACGCCGGCTTCCCAGGTCAGTCCGCTGGCGCTGATGCCCATGTCTTTCTGAAAGAGGCCGGCCGCAAGCGGGCTCGCCTGCAGCGCCGAAGCCGACACTGAGCCAGCGGAATGTCCCACTACGGTCACGTTGCCGGGATCACCGCCGAAGCGCGCGATATTGGCGTGAACCCATTTGAGAACAGCCAGCTGATCGAGAAGCCCATAGTCTCCCGACGCATTGTGCGGATTCTCCTTGTTGAGGTCGGGATGGGCGAGAAAGCCGAAGGGGCCGACGCGATAATTGCCCGCCACATAGATCACGCCTTTGGCCGCCAGATGCGCGCCGGTCACTAGCGGTGAGGACGCAGAGCCGCGGCTGAAGCCACCGCCATAGATGTAGACCACAACAGGCAATCTGGCGCCCACATTGGCTTTGGCTGGCGCCCACAGATTCAAATAAAGACAATCTTCGCTGATTGGTTCCGCGGTGCCGGTCTGCATGCAGGCCGGCGGAAGGGCGAGAGCCTCACGCACGCCTTTCCAGGGTCGCACGGGCTGCGGTTCCTTCCACCGCAAGTCTCCGACCGGCGGCGCGGCAAAGGGAATACCGAGATAGGCTTTGACCCCATTGGAGAGAAGATTGCCGGAGATTCGGCCTGCGCTAATATTCACCGGATCTCCCGGAACGGCCCTTTCTAGGATCTGCGCCTGGGAACCGACGATGGCCGCCGCTAAAGCCGCAATCGCGGTCAGCCAGAAAAGGCGATGTTCCATGGCAATTCTCGCTTCCACTATCTATGTGAATCCGGCGGTGGTAGTTATTCGTTTCGTTTCGCGATGCTGCGCCGCACTCTCGCTCCTTCAAGTGATCAGATATGGACGCAACTTAGTCTGATTGACGCCCTTGTAACCCTCGATCATATTTTAAAATATAATACCACATCCTGGGAACAACACACCTTTCGCCATTGGGAAGCCCTGGAAAAAGCGTCAGGCGGGCAAAAATGACATTCCGGTTCACGCCTTCAAGGCTTCTGCTCTTAACCGCAGGGATTGCGATTTTCTGTTTTGCTCTTGCGAGCGCGGATGCGC
>JAPLPI010000143.1 GCA_026400305.1 Alphaproteobacteria bacterium
GGCGGCCAGCATCGCTTCGCGCGCGGTCTGGTCATCCATGCGCTCGGTTTTCGGCGCCTCCGCCTTGGGGGAAGCCTTCTTGCGCGCAGGTTTCTTGGGCTCTTCGCTCATGGCCGTTAGCCTGCCTTCTGGAAGTGACGGATTTCCGATTCAAAGATCAGCCGCGACAGGTCGTCCATCCGCGAGGTGTAGAGCCGTCCGTCCAGGTGATCGCATTCATGCTGCACCACCCGAGCGTGAAAGCCCCGCGCCACCCGATCGATCCATTCGCCGTCCAGCCCCAAGCCGCGATAGCGGATATGGGCCGGCCGTTCGACCCAGCCGCGCAGGCCGGGCACCGACAGGCAGCCTTCCCAGCCGCCTTCGGGGGTGGGGTCCAGAATGGCGATTTCGGGGTTGATCAGCACGGTCAGGGGGGCGGTGTGGTCATAGCGCTCATCCTCGTCCAAACCTGGGTCGGCCCGCTCGCCGGGGGCCTGGAACGCCACCACCCGCAGGGGAACATGGACCTGGGGGGCGGCGAGCCCGGCCCCGCTGGCGTCCATCATGGTTTCGATCATGTCATTGACCAAGCGACGAATTTCCGGTTTTTTTGGGTCGAAAACCGGTTTTGCCAGCTCGGCCAGGACGGGATGGCCCATGCGGGCGATTTTCAGGATAGCCATAGGGAGAAATATGGCCCTGTGTGGGGATCGGGCCAAGGTCCCAATCATTAAAACCCGCGGGTAGACAGGCAAAATCCCGTCTGCTATCACCCGCGCCTCTTAAATTCCCGACCCGGAGCCAGACTTTGCAGATCATCGTCCGCGACAACAACATCGACCAGGCGCTCAAGGCGCTGAAGAAGAAGATGCAGCGCGAAGGCATCTTCCGGGAGATGAAGCTGCGCGGCGCCTATGAGAAGCCCAGTGAAAAGCGCGCCCGCGAGCGCGCCGAAGCCGTGCGCCGCTATCGCAAGCTGCAGCGCAAGCGTATGCAGCGCGAAGGCCTGCTGCCCCGCTAATCGGGTTTACTGGTTTTGGACGAGGCCGCCTTCTGGGCGGCCTTTTTCTTTTGATACTTCTGGTTGGCGACATAGGCGGCCGCCGCGCCCACTGCTGCCGCGCCCAGCATGAGCAGCGCGCCGCCCGCCCCGATGATCAGGGTCTTTTCGGCCAGGTCGGTCGCCACGATGGCGACTTCATCAACCGCCTGTTCGGCCTGGGCGCGCTTCTTCTTCCAGAACTTCAAGTGCAGCCGTCGCAGACCGCCACCTCGACGGTGACATGGGACAGGTCCGGATATTGGCGGCGCAAGGTGGCCTTGACGGTCTCGGCGCTGATCGCGTCAGGCGTGATCAGTGACACGATCAGGCCGCGATGGCCCGGACCTAGCCGCCACAGATGTAGGTCGGGGATGCGGGCCTTGAGCTCGCTTTCCAGGAAGGCGCGGATTTCGTCGGATTGTTCGGGATCGGCATCGGCGTCCAGCAGCACCATGGCGCTGTCGCGGATCAACCCATAAGACCAGGACGCAATGACAAAGGCGCCCACCAAGCCGCTGATGGGATCCAAAATACCAAGTCCGAAATAATAGCCGGCTCCCAGCACCACGATCGCCAGCACCGAGGTGGCGGCATCGGCCAGCACATGCACGTAAGCTGCGCGCATATTGTTGTCATGGCCATGGGAATGGCCGGGAGTATGGTCATGGCCGTGATGGGAATGATCGTCCTTGAGGATCAGCGCGCTGATCAGGTTCACGGCAAGCCCGATGCAGGCAATCAGCAGCGCGTCGCCATACTGCACATCCACCGGCGCAACGATGCGCTGGACCGATTCCACTGCTACCGCCAGCGCCGTGACGCCCAGCAGGATGGCGCTGGAAAAGGCGGCTAGGTCGCCGAACTTTCCTGATCCGAAGGTGAAGCGTCCGCTGCCTGAATGACGCCGTGCCAGCCAATAGGCTCCGGCCGCAAGGCCTAGCGCGCCCACATGGGTCGCCATATGCGCGCCGTCCGCCAGGAGCGCCATGGAATGATAGGCAAGGCCACAGACGATCTCTACCACCATGAACAGGGCGGTGACGATGGCGGCCCATTTGGCGCGGGTTTCGGCGCGGGAATGGCCGTGCCCTAAGAAGACGTGATCGCGCGTCCAGATGCCGTGGTCGTGCGAACGCACGCCAGTTTCCAAGTGCGGCGCTTCATGGGGATGGGGATGATCGTGACCATGGTCACGGCCGTGCCCATGCTCATGCGAATGCAAAGTGTGGTCGTGCGCCATGCTCGGCAGTTTAGCGCCTTGGCGGGTAAAATCCCTAGGCGATTACGCCCAAAAGCGCCGGCATCAGGCCAGCCGCGAACAGGTCGCCGAAGGCTGGATTAATCTGGTCAAAGGCTTGGCCAAGATCGCCATTGTCGGCGTCGCAATCTGTACTCAGCTGTGGCCGGAGCGCGGCGGATTAGAAGCGATCCTGAACCAGACCGCTGGCATGGTGGTGAGTAACATGATGCACTTGCTGTTCAAGGTGCTGATGGCGGCCCTGTCCGCTTTGGCGGTGATCGCGGGCGCCGATTATTTCTGGCAGCGCATGCGCTTTTTGTCGCGCAACCGCATGTCCACGCAGGAAATCAAGGAAGAGTATGGCCAGAATAAAGGCGACCCCGCCATCAAGGCTAAGATCCGCCAGCTGCGCCACGAGCGTTCGCGCAAGCGCATGATGGCGGCGGTGCCCACCGCCACGGTGGTGATCATGAACCCGACCCACTTTGCCGTGGCGCTTCGCGATCAAAGCGGCAAGACCGCCGCACCTATCTGCGTCGCCAAGGGCGTGGATGCGCTGGCGCTTCGCATCCGCGCCGTGGCTGAAGAAAATGACGTGCCGGTGGTGGCCTCCCCCACTGGCGCGCGCGCTGCACGCCGCCATCGAGATCGACGAGCCGGTGCCGGCCGAGCATTTCAAGGCGGTGGCGCAAGTGATCGGATACGTCATGCGGTTGCAGGGCAAACTCCCCGCCCGCGCGAGCTGATTCGAGCCGTTAACTTTCTGTCCCCAGATGACCGAACAGCGTTCAGAGTTGCACAAAATTCTTCAATAAAATCATTTATTTAGTAGACGGAAAGGTTTGGTTAACCAAATCTTGTATTGTGGCGTTAATGAACGCTTCTAGATCACTTTCCGCGGTCGGTATCGGGGTGCCCACGGGCGCCTGGCGCTGGGCCGCTTTGTGCTTTGTCCTGCTGGCCCTGGCGGCCGCCGGGCTGACCCTCGCGGCGCCGCAGGTTGCGGGGCTGGCCGGGTACGCCCTGCTGATCGGCATCGCCCTGGTGGCGGTTCTCTTTTTCTTCGCCGTCTGGCCGCGCACCAGCCGCGCCACCCAGGACGCGCTGCGGATCGCCGCAGCCGCTGGCAAGGCCAACATCGCCTGGGCCATCACCGGCGAAGATGGCGCGGTCCTGGACT
>JAPLPI010000009.1 GCA_026400305.1 Alphaproteobacteria bacterium
AGGCGACAACTACCTTGACGCGCGCCGGTGATCACACAGGTGATCGTGGGCGACCCCTGGCAGCCGCAACCGGCGGGGTCGATCGGGCGCCCGTCCAATGCCTACGCGGTGCACGTCAGGGACGAGGACAGCCGGCCCCTGCAGGGGCCGGGCACCGGCGCGCTACTGGTCGGCGGCATCCGCGGCCTGTCGCTCTTCAAGGAGTACTTTCGCGACCCGCAGGCCACCGCCGAGGCTTTCGATGCGCAGGGCCTGTTTCGCACCGGCGACCGCGTCACGGTGGACGCCGCAGGGTTCATCCATTTCGCCGACCGGGCGCGCGACGTCATCAAGGTCGGCGGCGAGTCGGTCTCGCCCGCCGAGATCGAGCGGGTGCTGCAGGAGCTGGCCTTCATCCGCGAAGCGGCGGTGGTCGGCAGGCCCGAGGCCACCTACGGCGAGGTGCCTTTTGCCTTCGTGGTCCTCGCGCCGGACCACCAGGGCATGCCGGGCGCGGACGTGGCGCAACAGGCCATCGCCCATTGCGCCGCCGCCCTGGCCCGGTTCAAGGTGCCGCGCACGGTGGTGGTCGTCGCCGACCTGCCGCGCGTGAACTTCGGCAAGGTCGCCAAGACCCGCCTGCGCGAGATGGCCCACGCACAATTTTCTGAAGGAGACACCACGTGAACAAGACAAACCTCGTGCGGCGTGCCGCGCTGGCGGCGCTGCTGGCCGCCGCCGCTCCCCTGGCCCTGGCGCAGGCGGCCTACCCAGACAAGCCGGTCCGCCTGCTGGTGGGCTTTCCCGCCGGCTCCGGGCCGGACATGGTGGCGCGCCTGCTCGCGCAGAAGCTGTCCGAGGTCTGGGGCGGCGCCTCGGTGCTGGTGGACAGCAAGGCCGGCGCGGGCGGCCTGCTGGCCGCCACCGAAACCGCGCGCGCCGCGCCCGACGGCTACACCCTGATGCTGGGCGCCTCCACCCAGCTCAGCATCGCGCAGCACACCTACAAGAAGCTCCCCTACGACCCCGCCAAGGATTTTGCGGCCGTGTCCCAGGTCGTCAGCTCCGACTTCGTTTTGCTGACCAACCCGCAGAAGATGCCAGCGAAGAACATGAAGGAGTTCGCGGACCTCGCCGCCAAACTGCCCAAGGGGCTGTTCATGGGCACCTTCGGCGCCGGCACGCCCGGCCACTTCGGCGCGTACATGCTGGGCGATGCGATCGGCGTCAAGCCCGAGGCTGTGCACTACAAGAACACCGGCGACGTGCTCACCGGCCTGATCAGCGGCGACGTGCAGGGCGTTTTCGGCAGCGCCGGCTTTGCTGTCTCCAGCGTGCAGGGCGGGAAGCTGATCGCCCTGGGCAGCACCGGCCCGCTGCGCGGCGGCGCGTTGCCCGATGTGCCGACGATGAAGGAGCAGGGCCTCGCCGGGCTGGAGTTCACCTCGTGGTTCGGCGTCGTGGCGCCGGCCAAAACACCGCCGGACCTCTTGGTCAAACTCAGCGCCGACATCCGCAAGGCGGTGCAGGCGCCTGACGCAAAGCAGAAGCTGGAGG
>JAPLPI010000363.1 GCA_026400305.1 Alphaproteobacteria bacterium
AGCCCGATCCCGCCACCGGCGCGCGCGCGACACCGATCTACCAGACCACCGCATTCGTGTTCGAGGACGCCGATCACGCCGCGGCCCTGTTCAACCTGCAGGTCTTCGGCAACATCTATTCGCGCATCATGAATCCCACCAATGCGGTGCTGGAAGAGCGTGTCGCGGCGCTGGAGAATGGGCGCGCAGGGTTGGCCTGTTCGTCGGGCCACGCCGCCCAGCTCATGACGTTTCATACATTGATGTCGCCGGGCGACGAGATCGTGTCGGCGCGCCAACTCTATGGCGGCTCGATCAACCAGTTCAGCCAGAGCTTTGCCAAGTTCGACTGGCATGTGAAATGGGCCGACACCACTAATCCCGACAGCTTCAAGGCCCAGATCACAGACAAAACCAAGGCGATCTATGCCGAAAGCATCGCCAATCCGGGCGGACTGATCACCGATATCGAGGCGTTGGCCAAGATCGCCCATGACGCTGGCGTGCCGCTTGTGATCGACAACACATTGGCCTCGCCTTATCTGATCCGGCCCATCGAATGGGGCGCCGACATCGTCACCCATTCCGCCACAAAATTCTTAGGGGGGCACGGCAACTCCATGGCCGGGGTTATCGTGGATGGCGGCAAGTTCGACTGGGGCAGCGGGAAATTCCCCACCATTTCGGAGCCCAATCCCTCCTATCACGGCATGCGGATGTGGGAGACGTTCGGTGACATGGCGTTCGCCATCACCACGCGTGTCTTCGCGCTGCGCGATCTGGGCCCATCACTGTCGCCAATGAACGCCTTCCTGGTTTTGACCGGCACCGAGACCTTGCCACTGCGCATGCAGCGGCATTGCGACAACGCCCTAACCGTAGCAAAATGGCTGAAGGCCAATCCCAAGGTGGAATGGGTCAACTATGCCGGGTTGGTGGACAATCCCAGCTACAAGCTGCACCAGAAATACTGCCCCAAGGGCGCAGGCAGCGTGTTCACCTTCGAACTGAAGGGCGGCTATGAGGCGGGCATCAAGCTGGTCAACAGCGTCAAGCTGTTCAGCCACCTAGCCAATGTCGGCGACACACGCAGCCTGATCATTCATCCGGCGTCCACCACCCATCGCCAATTATCCGACGAGGACCGCGCCAAGGCGGGTGCCGGCAATGACGTGGTGCGACTGAGCATCGGCATCGAAGACAGCGCCGACATCATCGCTGACCTGGAGCAGGCGCTGGCGTGACGTTCTGGCGGCTGGGTGCGCTGTTGTTTCTGTCGTTAGTGGCCGCCGCACAGGCGGACACGCTGGCCCTGCGCATCAAGTCGGACGATGGGCGGATCGATTTTTTCCGGGGCCGCAAAAAGCTGAGCGATACACAACTGAACCAGCTCTGCGCCGCTGCCAAGGCGCGCAAGGACGAGATTGAATTCCAGAGAGAAAAAATGACGGCCAACGATGCACTGGCCTCCATTCTCAAGGAGGCCCAATGCCTGGGCGCCACGCACAGCGGAACTATCCAGTACGAGCCGGAGCCAAAATCCGCAGTTCGTAAGCATGCCAAACCGAGGCACAGAGCAAAAGCGCGGCGGTAACCTGGTGCAGCGCCGCCAGGCTCTGGGGCGCCTGCATCATAAGAGTGGCGACACCCAGGAATATCTGGAAGGCGGTAACGATGCCGACCGCCTTGCCGCTGATCTTGGCATAGCCTGACAGCTTGAAGCTTCTGACAGTGATGAAAGCCGCAACCCCCACCACGATGTAAGCGCCAATGCGGTGATCGAACTGGGCCAGTCCCGGATTTTCAAAGAAGTTTATCCACCTGGGCGCGGAGAAGAACGGGGCTTCCGGAAACACCCGGCCATCCATGTCCGGCCAGGTGTTGTAGATCAGCCCGGCATGCAGACCGGCGACCAGCGCGCCCAGCAGCATCTGAACATAGACTAGGGCCACGAAACCCACCCCGCGCCGCGCAGCCCCTTTGCCCTCGCTGTTGTTTTGCACGATATCGCGCGCGGGGCCACGCAGATATTCCAGCGCGATCCACAATATCGACATCAGCAACAGCAGCGCAGCGCCCAGATGGATGGCAAGGCGGTACTGGCTGACCGAGGTGCGCACTTCCAGCCCGGACGACACCATCCACCAGCCGATCAATCCCTGCAGCCCGCCCAGCGCGAACAGCAGCAGCATCCGCGGCCATTCGCTGCGCTGGATGGCGCCGATCGCGGCGAACCAGAGGAACGGCACGACGAACACCACGCCCAGCAGCCGGCCCAGCTGGCGATGACCCCATTCCCACCAGAAGATACCCTTGAAAGCATCCAGGCTCATGCCCTGGTTCTGCACGATGTACTGGGGAATGCGCTGATACTTGGCGAAGGAATCCGCCCACTGCGCATCGTTCAGCGGAGGCAGCGCGCCCATGATGGGCTTCCATTCGGTGATGGACAGCCCCGAACCGGTCAGGCGCGTCAGCCCGCCAACGGTGATCATACCCAAGATCACAACCGCCAAGGCCAGTAGCCACAGGCCCACGGCGCGGCGCGATTTGAAGAAATTTTCGGAAGCGATCATGCGGTGCTTCTGATACCGTTCTGGACCGAAGCCGTCAAAGAGCCCCCAGGATTTCCCCATAATGTCCCGCCGGACCAAGACCCTGATTGCCGCCATCCTGATCGTTTTCGTCTGGCTGCCCGCCTACATGGTGCTGATCGCAGGCCTGCAATGGAGAATCCTGCCGGGCGCGCCCTGGTATGTGGCCTTGTTGTTTTACGCGGTGGCCGGAACCGCCTGGATACTTCCCATCGGCTTTTCGTTTCCCTGGATATACCGCCAGAACGCCAAGCTAGGGGCGTGATCGACAACAAGGACTAGAGCCGCTTCGAACTAGAAGAAGACGGCCTTTTAGCCTGAGCCAACTATCGCATCTGCGATGGCGGTGATTGAGAAGGAGCTTGGGCAGCGTTGGCGCTGGCACGATATTCGGGCCTCGTTCATCACCCAGGTTGCGATAACCTGCGGAGGGCGGTGGCGCGACATGCCGACTACAAGACGACACAGCGTTAAATCAAGGTTGCAAGCGAAATGATGCAGGTGGCGGCGGAGCGGACGGTTGATCGTCCGGCGCTTCGTGTTGTCGCCAGTGAAAAGTTACATATAAAAGTTACATACGAGACTTCGAGAGATTCCAAGAAATCTTCTACGTCTTTGAAATAATGGTCGGAGTGGCCGGATTTGAACCGACGACCCTTCGCCCCCCAGGCGAATGCTCTACCAGGCTGAGCCACACTCCGATGCCAAATTTGAGGACTGGGTACCTCGGGGGCGCGGAACATAGCGGTGGGGCACCCAAGCCACAAGCCTCTTTATTGACTGGATTTTCTGCCTGTTTTTGGGACTTTTTCCGTCGGTTTTGCTCCGTGCGTTCGGCACTTTCGCAAGTCCACCGAACATGCTTACGCGCTAACGCGCGCCGCGCCTCACTAGGAAAGACGCTCGCGGGCGGCCTGCAGCCGGTCCTTGAGGCCTGTCAGTTCGTCCAGCAGCTCTTCCAGCCGTTCTCGTTCGGCAAAGCTGTCATGGGCCGCGATTTCGACCGCTTCCAAAACAGGCTCGGGAACAAACGTGACGACTGGCTCTTCCACAACCGGCGCCACGGGCTGGGGCGCATCAAAAAAAGGCAGCGACATGGCGGGCACGGCGCGCAGATGGGTGGGGCGCGGCTTTCTGGCCGGGGCAACCGGCGCATGCGCCGACCTCTCGACATAGACAATCTTTTCGATCACCTGAGGGGCGGGCGCCAGCAGTGTGTCCCCACGGCCTACATCGGCGACATGGCGCAGACCCCGTTCTTTGAGGACCTTCTGCACGCCCTTGATGGTGAAACCGTCGCTGTACAGCAGCGCGCGGATTCCCTTGAGCAGGTCGATATCTTCAGGCCGGTAATAGCGGCGTCCACCGGCGCGCTTCACCGGCTTGATCTGGATAAAACGACTTTCCCAGAAGCGCAGCACATGCTGCGGCACGTTCAGTTCGGTTGCGACTTCGCTGATGGTGCGGAAAGCACCCGCCGACTTTGCGGGATATGCAAAAGCCGGGACCGACATCAGTCCCCACCTTCCGGCGAGGGCGTCTGGCCATTGATCACGGCCTTGAGCACGTGGCTGGGGCGGAACACCAGAACCCGGCGCGGCAGGATCGGCACCTCTTCCCCGGTCTTCGGATTGCGCCCAATCCGGCGGCCCTTTTGCCTGACAGAAAACGTCCCGAACCCGCTGATTTTAACGGATTCGCCAGATTCGAGCGCGGCGCAGATGCGATCAAGCACCGTCTCCAGCAGATCGGCCGACTCGTTGCGGGAGAGACCAACCTGGGAATAGATCGTCTCGGTGAGATGCGCGCGGGTGATCGTGTTCATGGCTCAACGCTAAGCAGAAGGGAACGACTCGTCAAGAAATCACAATATCAAGCGCTTGCGACACGCTGATT
>JAPLPI010000130.1 GCA_026400305.1 Alphaproteobacteria bacterium
CCCCAGGCGCCCATGACGAACGCATCATTGACCGAGACGCAGGCAATCGCGCTGACGCCCTTAGCCTTCAGCGCATCGTAATTCTGCACGAAGCCCGGAACGTGCTTGGCCGAACAGGTCGGGGTGAAGGCGCCCGGCAACGCGAACAGCGCCACCTTCTTGCCGGCAAAGAAGCTGTCGGTGGGCACAGGGGTGGGCTTGCCGTCCTGCATTTCCATCAGGGTGGCGGAAGGAATCTTGTCGCCGACTTTGATCGTCATCATGGGTCTCCGTTGTGTGAAAGGGGTCAGCCGATTTCTGGCGCGGCTGCTACGCTTTAATGCCTAGCAATGTATACCAGTGCCGCCGCGCCATCGAGCGGCTGAGAAAAATAATATCCCTGGCCGAATTCGCAACCGATTCTGGCAAGAAACTGTGCATCGGCCTCGCTTTCCACGCCTTCTGCCACCACCGCGCGCTTGAGCTCATGGGCCATGGAAACGATGCCTGACAGCACAACCTCGCCATCAGCATCGATGTCGGTGCCGCCATGGCGCGCCAGGAAGGCCTTGTCGATCTTAACCGTATCCACCGGCAAAGTACGCAATTCGCTGAGGGTGCTAGCGCCAGTGCCGAAATCGTCGATCGAAAGCCCGGCGCCAGCGGCACGGATGCGCGCCATGATCTGGAGCATCTTGGGGTCGGCGGCGATGGCGCTTTCGGTGATTTCCAGGTTCAGGGTGCCTTCGACGATGCCGCTACCCGACAGAATCGTCTTGAGCAGTGCTTCGAACCCGGCATCCTTCAACTGGCGGCGAGAGAAATTGACGCTGACGAACAAAGGCGGCTTAAGCGGGAAGTAGCGCTGCCAGTGCGCCAGGTCGGTGACGGCGCGCTCCAGTACAAACCGCCCCAGCTCCACGATCAAGCTGGTTTCCTCAGAATGAGCGATGAAGTCGCCGGGCGAGATAAGGCCCTTGATGGGATGCTGCCAGCGCAGCAGCGCTTCGAAGCCTGACACAGAACGATCGGAAAGCCGGATGATGGGCTGATAGAAAACGTCGAGCTGGTCGTCGGTCAGGGCATGGCGCAATTCGCTTTCCAGCGCCACGCTGTCGCCCGGCGCCAGGACTTCCAGTTCGGCGGAATAGAGCCGGGCACAGGCGCCACCCTGGCGCTTGGCGGCGATCAGGGCCAGCTCGGCATTCTTTATCAGGGCAAAGGCGTCTTCGCTCTGCTGGCCGGTGGCCATGCCCACACTGCAGGGTGCGAAAACTTCGCGGCCACCCACGCCATAGGGCTTGCCGCAGACTTCCGCCAGCGCGTTGCCGATGGGCCGGGGCGCGCTGCGGGGATTGGGAAACAGAAGTGCGAAACTGTCGCCGCCGACCCGAAATATCTGCGCCGGCTCGCTCAGGCCCGACAGGCGTTCGGCGGCCATTTTCAAAATACTGTCAGCGCCGGCATTACCCAGGCTGCCATGGATGGCCTTGAAGCGATCAATGTCCAGCAGCGCGAACAACGACTTGTCGAAGCCATCGCCCAGCGCATCCAGCGCTTTCATCAACGCCACACGGTTGCCAAGGCCGGTCAGCGCGTCGCGCGGCAACGCGGCATCGCACTTGCGTTCACTTTCGGCGACCAGTTGCACAAATTCGGCTTCCTTGCGCTGGGTGACATCGGAAATCAGGCCAAGGCAATCGGACGGCACATCCTGTTGGGTGACGATGGTGGCGCGCAGATCCAGCCAGCGATAGGGACCGCTGCCGCCGCGGGCGCGAAATTCAAGCCGAAACGCCAGGCCGGGGCGCTGGCGATATTCCTCCAGCGCGCGGGTATAGATCTCGCGGTCCTCGGGATGGACGTAGCTAACCCAGTCGCCATGCGACAGGGTGGTTTCATGCATGGATAGGCCCACCATCTGGGCGACTTCGGTCGAAAGCGTGAGAAGCCCAGCGCGAAAATCTAGATCGAACACGCCCTGATGCGC
>JAPLPI010000304.1 GCA_026400305.1 Alphaproteobacteria bacterium
ATGTCCGCTTTGCGCCAAAAGCGGTCATTTGATTCAATCGATAAATGAGCTGTCAGAACTTCAGCTTGATCCCCGCCTGGAAGCTGACCGGCTGGCGCAGGGTCAGGGTGCGCGGATCAGTCAGAGGCGGCGTTACCAAGCCTGCTGCGCCACCGCTAGGATCGAAATAGGCGCCATACAGCGCATGGCGGTCGTCGAACACATTGTTCACCAGCCCGAACAGCTGCCAGCGCTCGTCGAACTGGTACGACGCGCGCAGGTTGATCACCGCGGTGGCCGGCAGCTTGGCATTTCGGTTGGACGGATCGCCGTCGAAATACTGGCTACCGGTGACAACCATCTCGCCGCCTAGACTGACATTTTCCCACACATCCACATCAGCGCCGATGCGGGCCGTGCCGGCGGGATTCATCGGCAATCGCCGGCCTGGCGTCACCGTCACATTGCCCGCCGCGTTGGCGGACGGATTGTTGGACGAGGCCAAGGTGCCGGTGAACTGATAGGTCGCGTCCAGATAGGACCAGTTGGCGTACATCGACCAATGGGACGCGGCATAGCGCGTGGTCATGTCTAAGCCTTGGCGCTGGGTCAGTGGCACATTGGTGAAATAGCCGCGCCCGGCGATGACGCTCGCCAGCGCCACGATGTCGTTGTCGCTGTCGGTGCGGAAGAAGCTGAGGCTCCAGTCCAGGGTGCCGTTGCCCAGCGGCTGCGCACCGCGAACGCCCAAATTGGCCGTGCGGGACACGACCTGTGCCAGCGGTGGATCGGAGACCAGCGCGCCTTCCAAGAGGCAGGGCAGGTTGGGATTAGCGCAGTCCAGCTCTAGCGGCGTGGGCGCGCGGTTGGCTTCGGAATAGCCACCGAAGATGGTGACGTTGTCCAAAGCCTTCCACGCCAGGCCCGCCAGCGGATTGATATGGGCATAGCCATGGGTGCCGTTCAGTTCGGCGGCCAGCCCGCTGCGGTCGCGGGTGACGATGTCGGCGGCATTGATACGCAGGCCCGCCGTCAGGGTCAGTCTGTCCGTCACATCCAGCGCATCCACGGCATACAGGCCATAATATTTCGTCGTCGCGCCCAAGGTAACGGGCGCGTAGCCGAGATTGCCGTTGCTGTGAACGATGCTGCCCGCGCCTGCCAGTGATGGGTCCACCGCCACGTTAAAGTCGGGAAATATGCGCCCCAGGGTGCTGGTGGAGCGGAAGCTGATGGCACTTGAGTCGATGCTGGTGCCCAGGGTCAGCACATTCGCAAACCCCAGCAGCGGCGCGTTGCCGGTGACCTGGAGGGTGCCACCGTGCGTTGTGCTGTCGGTGGAGGTGCGGTCCACCGTGCCGTAGATCGCGCCCGCGGTGAACGGAATGGCCGTATTGCCCTGGTTCAAGAGGGCAAACTGGTTGCGGAAATTCAGCGCCGCAGCCCCGGTGAAAGGCACGGGGCGCGTGAAAGCGTCATCCTGCAGGCAGAGCTGGTTGATGAAGGAGGAAGCGTTGGAGCAGCGCTCGAAATCGCCGTCATTGCCGTCCACATGACGCTGGGTCAGCGAACGCATGTAGACCGCGCCTTCCAGCTGCCAATTCTCGTCTAGCCGGCTCCTGGCGTTCAGCGCCAGGCTGCCGATGGTGTTGCGGGTGGTCTGGGGGAAGGTGAAAACCGATTTGGTGTTGCGCTGGATCAGGCCGAACGGGGTGGGGCCGATCACGCCCAGGCTGGTGGCGGCGCCCGATGCGACCAGATGAAGTTCGGTCTGGCCGATGCGCCAGCCGGCATCGGCATAAAGCCGCGCGAGGTTGGACTGGGAATGAAAGCGCCAGCCGGCATCGGTGACGCCTTCAGCCGCGCCATAGAAACTGAAGTCACCATCGGCGATGCCCCATTGCGCGGACGACATGCCGTGACCATACGAGCCGCCCTGAGCTACTGCTTCCACGCCCTGCCAGGTGAAGCCGTTCTTCATGACCATGTTGACTGCGCCGCCCAGCGCGTTCAGGCCGAACACCGGGTTGGCGCTCCACACATCCAGCCGGTCGATGGCGGCCTGGGGGATCGCGTCCCAGTTGACGGTGTCGCCGAAGGCTTCGTTCAGGCGCACGCCGTTCTGATAGACGGCGATGCCCTGCGGCGTGCCCTGCAAGGGCGAGGCTTCAAAGCCATGGAAGTGCAGGTCCTGGAACATGGCGTTGCCTTGCGTGTCGCTGAGCGACACGCCGGCGGCCTGCGTGCCCAGCGCGTCCAGTACCGTGGTGCCATGCTGGGCATTCAGCTGGGCGGCGGTGATGCTCTGCAACTGGCTGGGAATTTTATCTGTCGAAACCCCGATGTCGGAATTGGGCAAAGCGCCATAGACCACCACATGCTCGCTCGCCTGCTGGGCCAGAACCGGCTTAGTAAGCAAGGCTGTAGCGGCCAGCAAAACGATGCGGAATTGCATGCTTTCCTTCCCTGAAATGAAACGCTTATTCCAAGACTCAAGGGGGCCGCAAGGCCCAGCTTTTCCGAAGCTTAAGCCGTCGAGACATACGCCGCTGATGTCAGTTTTTGGCGCAAAGCTGACATTGGGCCGAACCAGGAAGAATGACCACTCCTGACCCAAAGCGGACATTCCAGAACTGGTCTGTTTTAGCTGCCCAACACGGTTACCCTGCCACGAGCGGGCATTAGCCGGGCTTAAGCTGCGACAAACCGCGCATACGGCGACCACTGCGACACAGCGTTTGCTTGACCGATCAGGCCACCATGGGCAAAACTTTTGACATGCAGGGGATTTCTCGCGGCCTTCGCCATCTGGCTATCATTGCGGTTCTGGTGCGCGCAATGCTGCCTGCTGGCTGGATGCCCGATGCCCATGCCCTGGTGATCTGCTCGACCTCGCTCTCGCAGGTCATTCATTATGACGGCGGCCAGAAGCCTTCAGACAATGATAAGCACCAAGCGGCACATCAGGATTGCGCTTTTGCCGCCGCCGCGCACCTGGCCGCTGCGCCGGAAGCACCGCACCTCGCTTTGCCCGCTTTCCACGCCTTCGCCGCCCGCAGCGACGATGCCCGCGCTGCATTTATCGCATCGCGCTTCTCACCCGGATCGCCCCGCGCCCCGCCCCTGAGCGCCTGAGCCATTCGCCGCGCGCATAACTGCGCGCATCGCTCAATCGTATCGGGGATTTTCCATGTCCACTACAGCGCGCCTGTGCGCCAACGTTTCAATTTCCGCACTTCTCTTCGCCATGCAACCGGCACACGCCCAGACCATCGGCGCAGGGCTCCAGCCAGAATATGTCATTGTCACCGCCGACCGAGCGCGCATCGCCGATCCCACTGCGGTCGATGTGCAGGTGACCGCCGCCAAGGCGCAGGAACAGATCAACACCGTCAATACCGAGGACATGCTGAAATATGCGCCGTCCCTGATCGTGCGAAAGCGCCATTACGGCGACACCCAGGACCCGGTCGCCACCCGCACCTCGGGCTTGGGCGCATCCGCCCGCAACCTGATCTTCGTGGACGGGATTATGATCAACTCGCCCATCGGCAACAACAACAGTGCCGCCAGCCCACATTTCGGCGTCGCCGCGCCCCAGGACGTCGCCCGCATTGACGTTCTTTATGGGCCGTTCGCGGCGCGCTATGCCGGCAACTCCATCGGCGCAACCATCAACATCACCACCCGCATGCCGGACCATTTCGAATTTTATGGTGACGTCACCGGTGCAATGCAGAACTTCAACCAGTATTCCACTGACCAGACCAATGGCACCTGGCAGTTGTCGGCGGGCGTCGGCGACCGTTATGGCGCGTTCAGTTGGCGGCTATCAGCCAACCATCTGGACAGCACTGCCCAGCCGCTGGCCTATGTGACCCTGACGCGCCCCGCCGCCACCAGCACAGCTGGTACGGTGCTGAGCGGCGCCTTCAACGACCTGAACCGCACGGGCGCTCCCATCGTGGAAGTGGGGGCGGGCAATATCGAACACCAGGTACAGGACACCGATACCCTCAAGCTGGCCTATGACTTCGAAAATGGCTGGCAGCTTGCCTATACCGCAAGTCTGTTCCACCAAGACGACGATGCAAGCACACAGAGCTATCTGCGTGATCCCACCGGCAACGTCGTCTATACCGGCAACAGCAACATCAACGGCTACAATTACAATATTGCCGCGAGCAGCTTTTCCAACTCCATCTACAACGTCCAGCAGAGCCAGCTGGCTCAGGGCATTTCTCTGACATCAGAAAAAGGCGGTGACTTCGCTTGGGAGATCATCGCCAGCGACTTTGCCTATCTGAACGACAAGCAGCGCGTGCCCACCGCCGCCCTGCCGGGAGCCTTTACGTCTGGAGCCGGAACGGTCAACCGCATGAACGGCACCGGCTGGTACACCCTGGACGCGAATGGCGTGTGGCGTGGCTGGTCGGACCATGAACTATCCTTCGGCCTGCACCGCGATGCCGAGACCTTCGCGCAGACCCGCAACAACCTGGCCGACTGGATTGCGGGCGGGGTGGGCACCGTGGTCAATTCCGCCAAGGGCCGTACCGCCACAAATGCGGTGTGGGCGCAGGACATTTGGACTTTGCTGCCTGACCTGAAAGCATCGGCAGGCCTGCGCTATGAAGACTGGCGCGCTTATGGCGGCAACAATTTCTCGGCCTCACCGGCGCTGAATGTCAACCAGCCGCGCATTTCGGCCAGCACCCTGTCGCCCAAGGCCACTATCGCCTGGCAGGTGTCGGACGCATGGCGCGTGACCGGCTCATGGGGCGTGGCGTATCGCATGCCGACCGTGACCGAGCTTTATCAGTCTGTGACCACGGGCACCTTCCTGTCGGTGCCAAATCCCAACCTGAAGCCGGAGCGCGCCAGTTCCTATGAACTGGCAACGGAACACCGCAATGACAGCGGCTTTTTCCGCCTGTCGTTGTTCGAGGAAGACATCACCAGCGCGCTGCTTTCGCAAAGTGCGCCCCTGGTGCCGGGCTCACCCACCCTGTTCAGCTATGTGCAGAATGTGGACCGCACCCAGGTGCGCGGAGTGGAATTCGTCATCGACCAGTATGACGTGCTGTTGCCGGGGCTGGAGTTAATGGGCAGCTTCACCGCCGCTGATGGACGCATTCGCCAGGATGATGCCTTTACCAAGGCAGTGGGGAAATTCATCCCCGGCGTTCCCAAGCTGAAGGCCAATGCGCTGGCGACCTACCGTATCGACGATTGGGCCTTCACCTTAGGTGCGCGCTACAGCGACCGAACCTTCGGCACCATCGACAACAGTGACCCCATCTCTCAGACCTACCAGGGTTTTGCCGGTTACTTCGTGGTGGACACGCGCGCCCGCTATAAGTTCAACGAGAACTGGAACGTCTCGGTCGGCGTGGACAACATCAACAACGACAAATATTTCCTGTTCCACCCGTTCCCGCAGCGCACCTTTGTGATGGAGGTTCACTATGCGCAGTAGTCTCTCCAACGAGGTCGGGCACCTTGTGACCGCGCTTCCCCTTCCGCGCCGCGCCATCAACGCGCTGAGGCAGGGCGGCATTGCAACGCTGGAGGAAGCCCAGAATTGGACCGACGAGGCGCTTTTGTCGTTGCGACAGTTCGGTCCCTCTTACCTCACGGCGATCCGCACCCTGGCCGCGAAAAGCGGCGGAAAGGAACACTGACATGCGACTGGGAAATTCTATCCTGTTCCACGCCATCGCCATCGGCGTGCTGCTGCTGGTACTGATGGCGTCGCGGGCGAGTGCTCATGTGACGCTGGCGCAGCCGCTGGCTCTTCCGGCAGCGCAGTATGTCGGCCACTTCCGGGTCGGGCATGGTTGCGACGGCTCGCCCACTGTGAGCTTGCGCATAGAGCTGCCGCCGGAGGTAGCCGATGCCGCACCCGAACCCTTGCAAGGTTGGGCGCTGTCCACCGAACGCGAAGGTGGGCGGATCAAAGCCGTGACCTGGAAGGGCGGCGTTTTGCCCGCCGATCAGCGCGCCCTGTTCACAATCGCCATGACGCTGCCAGCGCGGGAAGGTCAACTGCTTTTTCCCGCCCGCCAGACCTGCCAAGCGGGCGAGGAATACTGGTCCGAACCACCGCCACCGACCGGCAAGGCGAAATATCCTGCGCCCATTCTGCTGGTAGCATCAGCACCGCCATCAACGGCAAAGGTAACAGTAACTGACGGCTGGTTTCGCACCTTGCCGGCTTCGGTGCCGTCCGGCGGCTATTTCACACTGCACAATGACGGCGACAAGCCGCTGACCCTGACCGACGTGGAAAGCCCGGCCTGCGGCATGCTGATGATGCACAAGTCCGTCAATGGCGGCATGGATCATGTCATGGCGCTGGACGTAGCGGCGGGCGAGACGGTTCGCTTCGCGCCCGGCGGCTACCATTTGATGTGCATGGACACCAAGCCGGTGTTGAAGCCAGGCGCGCAGATACCGGTGACATTCCGCTTTACGGGCGGACAAGTTGTTACCGCAAACTTCCAGGCGCGCAACGCAGCGGGCAAATAGGCAAGGGCCAGGGAGCTGCCCGTATTCCATTGGTAAGCGGATACGACCATTTCCTAGCCGGTCCCATCTAGCTGAATAGACGCATAGTTGAACGTCCGCTTTTGGCGCAAAGCGGACATTTGGCTGACTGGCGGCGAATGACTGCTTTGGAGAAAAGCGGACATTCTGGCTGCGCTCAAAGTGTCCAGGCTGCCGTTCCCACCAGATCGACCCGAATGTCATTCAAGGCGGGGATCGCG
>JAPLPI010000019.1 GCA_026400305.1 Alphaproteobacteria bacterium
CGGCGACTTCATCACCGATCAGCGCCGAGAGGCCACGTCCAAGTCCGCGCGGACGATCCTGTGCGGGAGGATTCATGCTGCGGCCCTGACCCGTTCGCGCTGGATCAATTCGCCCGCCAGCTTGATGTAAGCCTGGCTGCCCGGACAACGCAGGTCATAGACCAGCGCCGGCACGCCATGGCTGGGCGCTTCGGAAATACGCACGTTTCTGGGGATCACGGTGGTGTAGACTTTCTCGCCCAAGGTGGCACGCACGTCATCGGCCACCTGGTCGCTCAGCTTGTTGCGCTTGTCGAACATGGTCAGGACGACGCCCTGGATCTCGAGCGTGGGATTTAACTTCTCGCGCACCAGTTCGATGGTCTTCATCAATTGCGAAAGACCTTCCAGCGCAAAGAACTCGCATTGCAGCGGCACCATCACTGCATCCGCCGCCGCCATCGCATTAAGCGTGAGCAGGGTGAGGGACGGAGGACAATCAATCAGGATATAGGAGAAGGCATTTTCTCCGTGTACGGAATATTCCTCCAGCGCGTCCTTGAGAATGAAGTTGCGCCGGTTCATGTTGGCCAGCTCCAGCTCGGCGCCGGACAGATCCACCGTCGCCGGCACCAAGGACAGGCCGGGGATGCGGGTGGGCACGATAGCCTCGGCCAGCTTGGCCTGGCCGGTCAGCACCTCATAGGTGGTCAGCTTGCGGTCCTGACGGTGCAGGCCTAGCCCGGTGGAAGCGTTACCCTGGGGGTCGATGTCGATCACCAGGGTCGGCTCGCCCACGGCGGCAAGGGCGGTCCCCAAATTGATGGCGGTGGTGGTCTTACCGACCCCGCCTTTTTGGTTGGCGACGACCAGGACGCGCGGTTTTTTGGGAAGTGACATGGCGGGGACCCAGCTCTCTCACGGTTACTATAGCACCCGAAGGATCGGTCTGGCTTGGGACCTGAGAGACCTCGATGTTCCAATATTTAGCGGCTTCCGTCAATTCGGACCCCACATTTTGTCCTTTAAGGAATAGGCAAACACTGTTCGGACTCATGAACCTGTGGGCATATTCCAGAAGCTGGGGCAGGGGGGCGCAGGCCCGGGCCGTCACCACATCGAAGGGCCGCGGCGGTAGGTCCTCCATCCGGGCATTTTCTATTGCGACGCGCAGGCCCATGCGGTCGGCGGCGGCCTGCAGGAAGGCGCACTTCTTGGTAGTGGCTTCGTGAAGGGTCACCGCCAGCTCCGGCCGCATGGCGGCCAGAACCAGCCCCGGAAAACCGGCGCCGGAGCCCAGATCGGCCAACGTCTTTGCGGTATCCGAGATGAGGGGAGCCAACTGAGCGCTATCCCAGACATGGCGCTGCCACAGGTCTGGCAGGGTGCTACGGGACACCAGGTTATAGCGCTCGTTCCAGTCCAGTAGCATGTCGGCATAGGCCTTCAGCTGGGCCAGTGTTTCACGTGAAACACCGGTCTGGGCGGCGAATTCCTCAGGCCCGAACAGCATTGCGGCCTTTCAGGCCCTTCACATGGGCCAGAACCAAGGTGAGCGCAGCGGCCGTGACGCCTTCGATACGGGACGCCTGACCCAAGGTCGCCGGCCTGATAGCTGCTAGCTTCTGGCGCACTTCGTTGGACAGGCCCACCACAGCGCCATAATCCAGGCCGGCGGGCAGGGCGCGGCCTTCATCTTTTCGGAAGGCGACGATGTCAGCATCCTGGCGATCCAGATACCCGGCATATTGGGCGTCTATTTCCAACTGCTCGACAATCAGGGGATCCATGGAACCCAGTTCCGGCCATATCCGGGTCAGGGCGGGAAAATTCGCCAGACTAAGCAGATCCAGGGCGGTCCGGCGGAGCCCGTCCAGCCGGACGACCAACCCATGCTTGGCGGCTTCATTGGGGGTGAGGTTCAAAGAACGCATTGTTTCACGTGAAACATCCAGCCGATCCAGCTTGGTAGCAAAGCCGCCAGCCCGCTCCGAACCGACAATCCCGCCGTCCTGACCCAATTTGGTCAGGCGCTGATCGGCATTGTCGGATCGGAGGGTCAGACGGTATTCAGCCCTGCTGGTGAACATGCGATAGGGCTCAGAAACGCCCTTCGTCACCAAGTCGTCCAGCATCACGCCGATATAGGCTTGAGCCCGGTCCAAAATGACGGGCGCAGCCCCGCCGGCGGCCCGGGCAGCATTCCAGCCGGCCATCAGCCCTTGGGCGGCAGCTTCCTCATACCCGGTGGTGCCGTTGATCTGACCCGCCAGATAAAGGCCGAGCACGGATTTTACCTCCAGTGAAGGCGAAAGCTCGCGCGGATCCACATAGTCATACTCGATGGCATAGCCCGGTCGCCGCACCACCGCCTTTTCCAGGCCCGGAATGGTGGCAAGCAAGGCCAGCTGCACGTCCTGCGGCAGGGAAGTAGAAATGCCGTTTGGATAGACCAGGTCGTCACTAAGCCCTTCTGGTTCAAGGAAAATCTGGTGCGACTCTCGGTCGGCGAAGCGGTTGACCTTATCCTCGATGGACGGGCAATAGCGCGGACCCGTCGAAGCGATCTGGCCCGAGTACATCGGCGAGCGATGCAGGTTGGCGCGTATGACCGCGTGGGTCGCCAGGGTGGTGCGGGTGATGCCGCAAGCGATCTGGGGCGTGGTGATCGCAGCTGTCAGGAACGAGAAGGGCAAAGGCGGATCATCGCCCTGCTGCATCTCCAAACTCGCCCAGTCGATGGTACGACCATCCAGACGCGGCGGCGTACCAGTCTTCAGCCGGCCCATCTGCAAACCGAACCCATAGAGCGTCTTGGACAAGCCGATCGACGGCGCTTCCGCGCCATCGGCGATCTTCATGCGGCCGGCAGGAATCTTGGTCTCGCCGATATGGATCAGGCCGTTGAGAAATGTGCCGGTGGTGAGCACGACTTTGCTGCAGGCGATCTCATCGCCATCGGCCGTCAAAATTCCAACGACGCTTTTGTCCTTTAAAATCAGGTCTTCGGCGCTCGCCGCGCGAATTTCCAGGTTCGGAATATTGCGCAGCATGGCCTGCATGGCTGCGCGGTAAAGTTTACGATCAGCCTGCGCGCGCGGGCCGCGCACCGCCGGACCCTTGCGCCGGTTGAGCAGGCGAAACTGGATGCCAGCCGCATCCGCGACGCGTCCCATCAAACCGTCCAGCGCATCGATCTCGCGCACCAGATGGCCCTTGCCAACGCCGCCAATGGCGGGATTGCAGGACATCTCGCCCAAAGTCTCGAGCGTATGGGTCAGCAACAAGGTACGGGCGCCAAAGCGCGCCGATGCCGCGGCTGCCTCGCAGCCGGCATGTCCTCCGCCAATGACGACGACGTCGTGCTTCATCGGCGGCTCAATACGCGCCGCCAAATCCATCCACAAGAGCTGTGTTAGCGGAGGCGGCACACCATCAACTGACGACCGAAATGGCTGAGCTTCATGACATGGGCCCCGGCGCTGCGGTGCAAGATGGTCACCGTGTAGCGGGACGCTGCGTCCCGAATGACGACCGGCTCACCCGATGTCTGCCGCCATGGAACTGGCTGGTGTCCAGGTTCACGGTCATAAAGCCGCCCTCCAGGTCATAGTTGACAAGGCGTGCGATGATTTTATCAAAGGCGTCACCATCGATGGGTCCCAGTTCTGTCTGTCAACCGCCATCAGCGACGCTCTCAATACCGAACTGCGCCACTGTCCTCTGCGGCGCGCTTCTGAGCGTGCTGCCGAAGATGCAGGAGAGAAAGCCCTTGCGCGCCCGCCGCACGTGCGCGGGCGCGGCAATCATAGGCGCAGCGCTTGCCGTTTGCGGTAAAGGGGTTTGCGGCGCGGGCGTATTCAGCGCGCCGGGAACGTGCACCGCGGCAGTAACGTAACGGGCCAGGCGCTGCGCCTTGTCGCTGGAGCCCGAACAGCGCAGCATTGCCGACAGTGCCTCGTCGCGGGAAGCGGCGCTGGCCGCCGTCGCAGCCAACAAAACCAGTCATGCAAAACAAAGCTTCTTCATCACAGCTCACTTCCCAATGCAGAAATCACGAAACACAAAATCCAGAAGTTCTTCCACATCCACGCGTCCGGCGATGCGCCCAATGGCGCGCATCGCCAGCCGCAGATCTTCGGCCAGCAGTTCGGGTTGATCGACGGGTGCATTCTGTCCGTGTAGCAAATGTGCGAGTGCCTCGGTCAGAGCGTGGCGGTGACGCGGACGGGTCAGCAGCGGGGCATCGTCGCAGTTTTCCAGCTTTTGCTGCACTTTTTGCTGCAACAATTGCTGCAGCATAGAAAGTCCCTCGCCCGTCTTCAGCGAGATAGAAATCCCCTCGCGCCCGGCGCCCAGATCGGACTTGTTACACACCACGAGGTCCGGCTGCGGCAGATCGGCCGGCAATCCCGCGCGCGGATCGGCAAGGCTACCATCCAGCAAGAGCAGAATCATGCCGCCAGCCGCATGAGACAGAGCGCGGCGCACGCCTGCGGCCTCGATCGCATCTCGCGTCTCACGCACCCCTGCAGTATCGGCGACCTGCAGCAAATAGCCGCCCAAATTAAGCCGGGCCTCGACCACGTCGCGGGTGGTCCCCGGCGTGTCCGAGACAATGGCCACGTCGCGTCGTGCCAGGGCGTTGAGCAGGGAGGACTTGCCGGCATTGGGCGGGCCCAGGATGGTCAAGCGAAGGCCCTCGCGCAGGCTCTCGCCCCGGCCCGCATCATCCATATGTCTTTGTATTTGCTCAGATATTTCCTGCGCAGCGGCACGGGCGGCGGAAAGTTCCGTATCGCCCACGCCATCATCGGAAAAATCAATCGTCGCCTCGGCCCGGCCCAGCGCCACGATCAGGGCCGCGCGCCAGGCCTCATACAAATCGGACAGCACGCCATCGTGCTGGCGCAGCGCCTGCCGCAGCTGGGCCGGGGTTTCGGCATCCACCAGGTCGGCGATGGCTTCGGCCTGGGTCAAGTCCAATTTGCCGTTCTCCACCGCCCGGCGGCTGAATTCGCCGGGCTCGGCCGGGCGCGCGCCCAGCGTCAAAAGCGCGGAAAACAGGGCCTCGCGCACCGCTCGCCCGCCATGGACATGGAATTCGGCTACATCCTCGCCGGTGAAGCTGTGCGGGGCGGCGAACCACAGCAGCAGGGCATGGTCGATCTCAGCGCCGCCATGCACCAGCCGCCGAAGCACCGCCTGGCGCGGTGGGGGCAGGGGGCCGCCCAGCACACAGGCCATTGCCCTAGCATCCGGGCCAGACAGCCGCACCATCGCTACCCCGGCGCGGCCCGGCGCGCTGGCCAGGGCGAAGATCGTGGAATTCATCGCAGAGGCTATTTGCCGTCCTTTTTGACCATGCCGGCGGCCGAGACCCACATCAGCTTCTGAAATTTCTGGAAGGCCTCAGCCCCGCCCAGAGGCATCCAGGCCCGCATCATGCCCTCGGGGTCATTAGCGTCGAAGGCCTGTTTCATCCGCGCCTGCATGTCGTCCAGCATCTTCTTCTGCGTGGGCTCGACGTCGGGCAACCCCATGAATCCGCGGGCCTCCTGCGGGGTCATATCCATCTCAACTGTGACCTTCATGGAGGTACCTTTTTTGAGGGCGGTCCGACTATCGTCTAACACCCTTTCCAGGGGTTTGGCGGGGGCACCATTTCGATGTAAGTAACCCCGCCCCAAAAACATCACAGAAGCGGGCCGACGGGAAGCATCCTTCCGCGCACCTTGGCCCACATAATTTTGGAATGGAACGATGAGCCTGAAAACCGCCACTAGCCCCTTTCTTCTCTCCCACAAGGACAGCCCGGTGAAGTGGCGTACCTGGGGCCCCGCAGCCCTGGCCGAGGCCAAGAAGGCCGACAAGCCCATCCTGCTCTCCATGGGCTATGCGGGGTGCCATTGGTGCCATGTGCTCAACCGCGAAGGCTTCTCAAATAAGGAGATCGCCGCTCAGATCAACGACAACTTCATTCCCATCCTGGCAGACCGCGAGGAGCGTCCAGACCTGGACATGCTCTATCAAGGTGCCGCGGGTATCATGCAGCATCCGGGCGGCTGGCCACTGAACATCTTCCTAACCCCCGAAGGCCTGCCCTGGTGGGTGACCGGCTATCAGCCACCTACAGACCAGCCCGAAAATCCCAGCTTCGGGCATGTTATCGCCGACTGCATCGAGCTTTGGAAGAATGACCGCGCCCGCGCCGACGACACCGCCGACAAGGTCAAGGCCGCAGTGGAGCATCTCTACTACCGCGACATGACAACCGGTCAGGAAGCCATGAACCTGGACCTGACGGCGCTGCGCATTGCCCAACGCTATGACTTCTTCTTCGGCGGCATGATGGGGATGACCAAGTTCCTCAACCCGCTGCTGATCGAAGTGATGTGGCGCGGCTTCCTGCGCACCGGCACACCCCAGTTCAGCCAAATCATCTTCACCACCCTAGACGGCATCCTGTTCGGCGGCGCCTATGACCATGTCGGCGGCGGGTTCTTCCGTCACAGCCTAGACGAGCGCTGGCTGGAGCCGTCCTTCGAGAAGATGCTGTACGATCAGGCACAGATGATCGACCTATGTGGTTCGGTCTGGCAGTTCAACCGCAACGAGCTGTGCCGCCAGCGCGTGACCGAGACCATCACCTTCCTGCTGCGCGAGATGACGGTAGGCGATGTATTCACCGCCTCCATCTCCTCGGGCTCCCATGCCGAAGACGCCAAGTTCTATACTTGGAGCGAAGCAGAGATCGACGCCGCCCTGGTGGGCACATTCTCGGCCCGCTTCAAACAGGTCTATGGCATCACCCGCGACGGCAATGTCATGGGCCGCAACCTGCCGCGCCGCCTGGGCAACCCCATGCCGGCCAACGAAGCCGACGAGGCCCTGCTGGCCAAGCAGCGTGCCATGCTGCTGACCACGCGCGCCAAGCGCACCGCGCCCACCCGCGACGACCGCGTGCTGGCCGACTGGAACGGCCTGGCCATTGCGGCCATTGCCCGCGCCGGCATGGTGTTCGAAAAGCCCGAATGGATTGAAGCGGCGACCAAGGCGTTCGACGGGATCATCAAGCTGCTGGGCGACAGCGACCGCCTCTCCCATCTCAAGGGCAGCACCGGCATCGCCGACGATTATGCCAACATGGCCCGCGCCGCACTGCAGCTGTGGGAAGTGACCAACGACCAGCGTTTCATTGACCAGGCCAAAGCCTGGACCGAGGTGCTGGACGATCATTTCTGGAACACACAGATCAACGGCTACTGCTTCTATGCGGATGATGCCGAACAGCTGTTCGTGCGTCCGCGCATGCTGTTCGACAATCCCGCCCCCAGCGTCAACGGCACCATGCTGATCGTACTGACCCGCCTGGCGCTGCTCACCGGCAACACCGATTATATGGGCCGCTGCTCACTACTGGCAGTGACCTTCGGCAATGAAGCCAACCGCATGATCCAGGGATCGGGCGGCTACTTCGTGGGCTTCGAATATCTGGTCAACAGCCTGATGGTGGTGGTGATCGGCCACAAGGGCAATTCCAAGACCCAGGAACTGATCCGCGCCTTCTGGGGCAAGCCCGTGCCCAACGGCATGGTGTTGCAGATCGAGCCGGGCGAGCCCCTGCCGCCGCAGCATCCCGCCCACGGCCGCGGCATGGAGGGCGGGCAGCCCACCGCTTATATCTGCCAGGCGGGCGCCTGCTCCAACGGCTTCAGCACCGCCGTGGCCTTGGCCGACGCCCTGACCCTGCCGCCACAACTGCGCGGCCAACAGCAGGTCCACCAATGATCAAGGCCATCCGGTTCGAAAAGACCGGCGGCAGCGATATGCTGCAATATGTCGATTACGACCTGCCTGCGCCCGCCAAGGGTCAGGTGCAGGTCAAGCACAGCGCCATAGGCGTCAACTTCATCGACACCTA
>JAPLPI010000136.1 GCA_026400305.1 Alphaproteobacteria bacterium
GGTGGACACGCGCGCCCGCTATAAGTTCAACGAGAACTGGAACGTCTCGGTCGGTGTGGACAACATCAACAACGACAAGTATTTCCTGTTCCACCCCTTCCCGCAGCGCACCTTCGTCATGGAAGTCCATTTTGCCCAATAACCGCCGATGAGTTTTCTGGCTGTTCTCCTCTTGGCCCTCAGTATGTCGGCCGATGCCTTTGCCGCGGCGCTGAGCAAGGGCGCGCGGCTGGACAGCCCGGGCTGGGGCGAGGCGCTGCGCACTGGTGCGATCTTCGGCGGAATCGAAGCGGTCACCCCGCTTATCGGCTGGGCGATGGGCATGGCGGCCAGCCGTTACGTCGTCGCTTTCGATCACTGGATCGCCTTCTGCCTTCTCACGGTCATCGGCGGCAAGATGCTCTGGGATGCCGCTCGGCGCGAGGAAGAAGACGAGAAGCCAAAAAGCCACCGCCTGATGGTGCTGGTGCTGACGGCCATCGGTACCAGCATCGATGCACTGGCGGTCGGCGTGACCTTGGCGATCGTCGGCGCCAATATCATCGTCAATGCGCTGGCGATCGGGGCGGCAACCTTCACCATGGTCACCGTTGGGGTGATGACGGGCCGCGTGCTGGGAGAAAAATTCGGCCGTTACGCCGAAGCGGGCGGCGGTTTGATCCTGATCGCCATTGGCATCAAGATCCTGATCGATCACATCGGTTGATTTGGGCTAGGCGCCGAAGCGCGCGTCCAGCCTGGCGATCATCTCATCGGAGGAAAAGCCCAGCACTTCCAGCCGGCCCGAGCGCGCCAGAAGAGCAAGCCCGGCAAGCGACGCCCCCACCAGCACCACATCGCACTGGCTTTCGCGGCTGTGAGACGGCATGCCACTGGCATCGGACAAGGCTTTCAGAACAGCAATCAGCCGGCCATTGAACAACCGCTCGGCATCGCCGCCGCCGGCGCCGGGCAATGCGGCAGACGCCGCCGCCATGGTTTCGGCCCCACGCAGAAGGTCCAGTGCCGCCGCGCCCGCGCCGGCCAAGCCGCCAACAGGGCCGCCGGCGCCGCGCATAGCACGTGCCAGGCTGGTGAGATCATCGGCGGCAAGCGCCAGCAGCAAATCGTCCTTGCTGCTGAAATATCCGTAGAGGGCAGCCGGGGCGAAGCCGGCTTCGGCGGCCACGCCGCGCAAGGACATGTCGCGGGCCCCGTCGCGCGTCGCCACACGGCGCGCCGCTTCCAGGATGGCCAAACGCGAGGCGGCCCTGCTGACATCGCGTTGCCGGCGTTCCTTTGGAATACAACCCACCTGCCCCATGTCAGGGATGTTATGTGATTCTGCCAGTGCCCCGGGGCGCGACAAAAGGAATCAGGGGACGCAGTTCTTGTAGGCGCTGAGCGCATGGTTGATGGTGGCGGCAGCCACCATCACGGTGGCCCCGACCAGTGGCGCCAAACTGATGCGGAAACGGGAATGCAGTTCGCCGAATAGTGCCGAGTTATCGCGCTCAACCATGCCAGTAGGAGCCCAGTGGGACACCTTGGAGATGCAACGCACAATGGTGGCGAAAAAATACGCTTTACGGTCTTGTAAGGGCGACGGCGAAGCCATCGACAGGCTGGTTTGCCTCACTGCGTGGCGCGGCGGCCACAAGCCCAGCCACTCGGAGGCCGCAACTTTTGGAAAGTAGGCGCAGATAGGCTTCGCTGTGCCGCCATCGGCGCTTGGGCCCAAGTTCAAACCCGTCACCCTCCGCCTTCTCTACGGTGAAGAGGAAATAACCATCGGTGGCGAGGCGGGAGGAGATGGCATCGAAAACCGGTTTTAGATCACCCAGATATACTAGCGTGTCGGCCGCCAGGATCAGGTCATATTGAGGTCCGGGCGTACCAAGCGCGGTTTCCAGGTCTGTGACGGTCAGAGAATCGTAAATTTGGCGGGCGCGGGCCTTTTCGATCATGGCTGGCGACAGGTCGATGCCGTCCAGCCGCGACGCCAGCGGCTTAAAGGCCGCGCCGGCTAGGCCGGTGCCGCAGCCCAGATCGAGAATAGACAGCTGCTCGCGCCCCGGCATCACCATCCCGGCCAGGTCCAGCAGGATCTGCGGCGCGGCATAGGAGAGCTGGCCGATCATGCGGCTGTCGTAATCGGCGCTGAACTGGTCGAACAGGTGG
>JAPLPI010000351.1 GCA_026400305.1 Alphaproteobacteria bacterium
CGGATTCTTGATTTCATGCGCCAAAACCGCCGCCATGCCGTGCATGGAGCGCACCGCGCCCCGCGCCATCAGCTGGCGATCCATACGCTGGGCCAGGCTGCGTTCCTGGAAGGTTAGCAGCAGGGCCCCTTCCGGGTCGGACACCGGCGTCACCGTCACGTCCGCGGACCGCTCGCCATGCATGGGTATGAAAAGGTCGATGTCGCGCTCGGCAGCGGAAGCGTTACGCTCCGCGGCCTGGGCGACCAGCAGGAACAGGGGGGAATGGGGGGCCATCAAGGCGGCCAGGGTCTGCTTGCGCAGGATGGTTAGGCCGGTGTCAAAAAACTGCTCGGCAGCCGGGTTCGCGTAAATGACTTCCAGCTTGGGCCCTAGCAGCAGAACCGGCATGGGCAGGGCGTTGGCGATCGTGCCAGAGCCGCTTTCGGCCGATCCGGCTGTACGAAGTTTTTGGAGAACGTCGATCAAGATATGCCTATAGTTTGATCATATATATTATTCGCTTAATATACAGGCATCTTACGGCAAAACAACAAAATATCGCGCCCCAATCCCTTAAATGTTAGGCAGACACCAGTTTAAGAAAGAACACTCATGCCGCGTATCGCGGTCCTGATAGTCGCCGCCGGCAAGGGCGAGCGCGCCGGGACAGAACTTCCAAAACAGTATGAACGGCTGGCGGGTAAACCCATGCTGCGCCGGACGGTCGAGGCATTTGCCGGCTACCCGGTCCAGGTGGTGATCGGCGCGGGGCAACAGGAACGCGCGGCCACGGCGCTGGCCGGGCTGGATGTCCCTGCCCCCGTGACTGGCGGCGCCACGCGCCAGGAATCGGTGCGCCTGGGGCTAGATGCGTTGGCCAAGGATGCCCCGGATTTCGTGCTGATTCATGACGCCGCGCGCCCGCTGGTCTCGCGCAAGGTTATCGCGGACGTGGTCGCAGCGCTGGAAGCGGGCGCGGACGGCGCCCTGCCCATGGTGGCGGCCTCCGATACACTGCGCCGCGCAGGTGATAACGGGCAATGGACCCTGGTATCGCGCGAAAATCTTTACCGCGCCCAGACACCCCAGGGCTTTGGCTATGCCAAGATCACCAAGGCGCATCATGATCATGCTGGTAGCGACGTCACCGACGATGTGGCGCTTGCGGAACTGGCGGGATTGAAAGTGCAAATGGTCCAGGGCGAAGAGAGGAACATCAAGGTGACGTGCAAGGAAGATTTCGCTTTGGCCGAGACATTAATTGGTTCGGATGTGCGCACGGCCTCGGGCTATGACGTGCACAAGTTCAAGGAAGGCGACCATATCTGGCTGTGCGGCCTCAAAATCCCGCACACACATGGGCTGGAAGGCTATTCCGATGCTGATGTCGGCCTGCATGCCATCACCGACGCACTGCTGGGCTGCATCGGCGAAGGCGATATCGGCCAGCACTTCCCGCCAACCGATGAACGCTGGCGCGGCGCGGCGTCGTGGAAATTCCTCGACCATGCCGCCAGCCTTGTCGCGGCCAGGGGCGGTGTCGTCTCCCATGTCGATGTCACCATCATCTGCGAGCGCCCCAAGGTCGGGCCGCACCGCGACGCAATAAAAAGCAAGATCGCAGAAATCCTGACAATTGAAGCGTCGCGGGTGAGCGTGAAAGCCACCACCACCGAAGGCCTGGGCTTTACCGGCCGCCGTGAAGGCATCGCCGCCCAGGCCATCGCAACCGTAAGGCTGTAAATGAAGCTCCCCCGCGCCTCCACCGTCGTCGCATCCGTGTTCGGCATCGGTTATTTCGATGTCGCGCCTGGCACCATCATGAGCGCAGTGGCGATCCCGCTCGCCATCCTGATTGCCCTGTATGGCGGCGGCGGCATGGGCATCCTGGCCTCCAGCATCATCGCACTGGTGATCGGCATCCTGGCCTGCGGCGATCATGTGCGCGAAACTGGCCGCGATGATCCGTCCGAATGTGTGATCGACGAGCTGGCGGGGCAATGGTTCGCCTGTTCCTTCTGCCTACTGCCCTTCGGCGGGCTTGTGCCTGTCGCGCCGGCTATCTCCCTGCCCGCCTTCGGCCTGGCCTTTGCACTTTTTCGCCTGTTCGACATCTGGAAGCCCTGGCCGGTCAGCTGGGCCGACCAGAACCTCAAGGGCGGTCTAGGCGTGATGACCGACGACATGATCGCGGGCGGCATGGCCGGCGTGCTGGTTGTGTTGGCGCGCCTAGTCTTCCACATCTGATGTTTTCCGAAGACTACCGCGCCCGCGCCGAGACGTTGCTGGCGGTGGCGCGCGCCAAGGGCCTGAAGATCGCTACCGCCGAAAGCTGCACGGGCGGCTTGATCGCAGGGTTGCTGACCGAAATTCCCGGTTCGTCCGATGTCCTGGACCGCGGCTTTGTCACCTATTCTAACAAGGCCAAGGAAGAGATGCTTGGCGTGACCGGAGCCATGATCCGTCTGCATGGCGCGGTCTCGGAGACCGTGGTACGCGCCATGGCGGAGGGCGCCATCCGCAATTCCATCGCCCAGATTTCGGTCGCGGTCACCGGAATCGCCGGTCCCGGCAGCGGCACGGATGAAAAGCCTGCTGGACTGGTTCACATCGCGGCCGCACGCGCCGGCGAAGCGACGTTGCACCGCGAATGCCGCTTCGGCGACATCGGCCGCAGCGAAGTGCGCCTCGCCACTATCGTGGCAGCGCTGGAGTTGCTTCAGTCTTTAATGTGACGCCGCCAGCTGGTCGTGCGCGATCTGTTGCAGTGCATGGGTCTGCAGCTTGGAGAATCCCATATCCTCGGCCACGCTTTCATTGTCACCCAATGACAGCGGGTCCTTGCCGGTGACCTTGGCGAACACCAAGAGCGCTTCCAGGTAATAGCCATAGACGCTGGCGTGATAGCTGTCCCAGCTCCACAAATTGATCTTGTCCGCGGGCACGCCGGCATAGGGATCGCCGCCTGCCACACCGGTATCGATGGCGCGGTTCCAGGCCAGGCCCACCGGCACCACGCCCGTAACGCGCGAGGTCTTGGCCGCCAAGTCATAGGCCGCGGCAACATCAATGCCCATCTGCTGGATCGGCTTGCCGGACCACGGCTTGCCTGGGAGATAAGTCTGGTCAGCGCGGCTCCAGGTGGCGTCCAGCCAGACCTCCGCCTTGACATTTCTGGCGCGGAACATGTCGCTAATCTGCTTGGCCGATGACACCAGCAGCGCCGGATCGCCAGGATGATCGATGTCAAGGGTGGAATAGCCGTGCATCACTACTACGTCCCAGGGCTTGTTCAATAATTCGCGCTTATTGGCATAGTGAAAGTCCATGCCCTTGCCGCCCACCGTTTCCAGGCTGACGGTGTAGTCCAGTCCCGCCTCTTTCGTGAATGCCTTGAAGAAGGCTGGCACGCCACCGGTCGTCTTGCCGTTCGGGCCGGGACCATTCAGGTCTGTGACGGTCTCGGGCTTGTAGTAATGCGCCGCCGAATTTGCGCCGAAGGTAAAGCTGTTGCCGACGAACAGGACCGTTTTGGCGTCCGCCGCGCTGCACACCAGCATCAGCGAAGCAGCGATAATAAACCTCTTCATGCCTTCCCCTCTTGAATATCCTTGGCTCTTGCCTCGAAGGCGTCGGCCATTTTCAGCATCACTTTTTCGAACTTGGCCCCAGCCACGCTGTGCAGCAAGCGGCTTTTGAACTCGAAAAGGATCGAGAAGGTGACTTCGCAGCCCTCGCCTTTCGGCGTGAACTGCCAGTGGTTCTCTAACACCTTGAAAGGGCCGCTCGTCTGGGTGACATCGATTCGGTGGATGGCCGGGGTCAGCCTGATGTCGCTGGTATAGCGCTCGCGCAAGCTACCATAACCTATGGCCATCTCCGCTCTCATGCCGTACGGGTTGCGCGCCAACACCCGCAACGCCACCACCCAGGGCAGGAACTCCGAATATTTCTCCACGTCCGAAACAACCGCATACATCAGCTCGACCTGATACGGCACGCTGCGTGTCTCAGTGTGCGAAATCACGTCTTCGCCGCTCGCGCGACTTTTAGCTCCGCAAAGTCACTGTCGGCATGGTACGAGGAACGGGTCAACGGCGATGCCGACACCATCAAAAAGCCCTTGGCGCGGGCGATGATTTCCAGGCTAGCGAATTCTTCCGGCGACCAGAAGCGGTCCAGCCGCGCATGTTTGCGTGTCGGCTGCAGATACTGGCCGATGGTGAGGAAGTCGACACCAGCGGCGCGCAGATCGTCCATCACCTGCATGATCTCTTCGCGGGTCTCGCCCAGGCCTACCATAAGTCCAGACTTGGTGAATCCTGTGGGCATCAATTCCTTGGCGCGTTGCAGAAGCCGCAGCGAAGCGAAGTAGCGCGCGCCTGGTCGGATATTTAGGTACAGGCGCGGCACGGTTTCGAGATTGTGATTGAACACTTCTGGCTGGGCCGCCATCAGCACTTCGATGGCGCCGTCCTTGCGCAGGAAATCCGGCGTCAGAACTTCCACGGATGTGCCTGGGCTTTCCGCATGGGTGGCGCGGATCACGTCGGCGAAATGCTGCGCTCCGCCATCGGTCAGGTCGTCACGGTCTACAGAGGTGATCACCACATGCGCCAGGCCCAATGTCTTGACCGCGCAGGCAACATTGGCGGGCTCCTCAGGGTCCAGCGCCGCCGGCAATCCGGTCTTGACGTTGCAGAAGGCGCAGGCGCGGGTGCAGGTGTCGCCCATGATCATCATGGTGGCGTGACGCTTGGTCCAGCACTCGCCGATGTTCGGACAGGCCGCCTCCTCGCACACCGTGTGCAGCTTGTTGGCGCGCACGATCTCGCGGGTGATCTGGTATTCCTTGGAGACCGGCGCCTTGACCCTGATCCAGTCCGGCTTGCGCTGGATGTCGGTGTCCGGGCGGTGGGCCTTTTCGGGGTGCCTCGGCCCCGCTTCGCGGGGCGGGGAATCATTTGAGAGCTTGTCGATAACGACGGTCATGGCTGAATTATAGAGGGCCGACAGGTTAAAATCACCAAGCGGACTCTCACGGCAGCCCTGCAGGTTGGGAATACTATCTCATTGTTATGGGGTATTTAGCGCAGCTCATAAAAGCAAAAGGCCCGCCGCGAGGGTAAGTCGAACCGGGCCTTCGAAACTGTTTTGCAGCAAGGAGATACCGCCAACCCCCTGCTTCAAAGTGATTAAAAAAAACGAATGTAGGCGCTGTCAAATGCAGCAGAAGGCATGAAGTCAGCGCCAATCCCGATGGCCGCGAACAGGCTATAAATACAAGGCGGCCTGATTTTCGTCCAAAACAAGAGGCATATGCTTATGCGATATTTGTGGCTGGCGCTGCTGGCGCGCTTGGCAGCCTGCTCTTCCATTATGACCTTACCGGCGCGGACGAGAATGGCGGCAAGGTCCGCCTGGTTGCCACTGCCTATGCAGAGGACAATGCCATGGACGCGGCGCGCGATCATTGCAGTCAGTATCACAGCACCGCGCGCAAGCTGCGCACCGATATCTTTAGCAACACCATGACCTTCACCTGTGAAGTGGCGGATGGCCCGCAGGAGCCCCCGGACCCGACGCGGACGACCGATCGTCCCTACAGGTAAAGACTTACGGGCCGCCGCAGACAGGGTGCAGCCCGGGCCCTCCAATGGCGAATTTCGCCGACGTAGGCGGGCGTGTCTTTCTAGCGTGGGCCGGTCCGGTGCGGCGGCCAATTGGCCATGCAGCCCGAAAGCATCAGGGTGCAAAGGCGATCGTCAGTTTGTTGTGAAGCACCCTGCTCTTCTATAGCAGAGGGCGAAAATAGACACCGCACGCGGTCATAGACAAACGCCGTGCTCCGGGCTGGTTTTGCGCCGGATCAAGGCAAAAATATTTCGGCCATCGCAAAATAGTGAACTTCGCGACCTCTGCTGCGTTGTACCTATTCAATCAACGGGAGCGTCCCATGGTCACTGCCTCGCACCTCCGCCCCCGCCGCCGTCCGGTGCGCGCGGTCGACCAGGTTCATCGCACTGTCGCCAAATCGTCATTCACCCAGAACCTGTTGCGCGCCGCCAACACCAGGGCCGCCCGCACCACCCTAGTGGTGATCGGCACCGCCGGTCTTGCCGCCTTGGCCGTCACCATCGTCGGCCCCAAGCGGCTGGAACGCGAAGTTATCAAGCCCCTGCGCGGCGCCATCGAACCCCAGGCCGAAAAGCTCTGGACCGCCTCCCGTCCCCTGCGGGACCAGATCACCGGCCTGTTTAAGAATGCGACACCCACGGGCCGCCAGAAGCTTGTTCGAGCTTTTCAAAGCTGGATCGGGCATTTTCACGCCACTTGATGCCCCGCTTGATATAAGTACGCATCCAATTCTTCGCAGGATGCGTTCATGCCGAATGCCGGCACACCCACAGTGAGTTCCGATCCCACAACGGACAGGCGTTCGTTGTTCCAGGCGCTGGTCGAGGCCGGCGCCGAACATGGCGGCGACAATCACGCTTTCGTGGATGGCGACGATCGCGTCCTCTCCTACAACGAGTTCATCCGCGCCAGCTTCGCGCTGGGCTCGGCGCTCAGGCTCGGCACCAGGCGCGGGGAATGCGTAGGGGTGATGCTGCCGACCGGTGCGGCCGGCGCCATTGTCTTCTTTGCCCTGTCCGCTATGGGACGCATTCCAACCATGATGAATTTCACCAGCGGCGCGTCTGCGCTGAAAAGCGCGCTGCATACCGCGCAGGTCCGGCGCGTGGTGAGCGCGCGCCGCCTGGTGGACAAGGCCGATCTTGGCGACACCATCGCGGCGCTGAGCGAGTTCGAGTTCATCTATCTGGAAGAGGTGCGCAATAACCTCTCGCTGAAAGACAAGCTGACGGCCGTGGCGGGCAAGCTGGCGCCGCGGCTTGTCTCGGCGCGGCCGTATTCTACCGACACGGCGGTCATACTGTTCACCTCTGGCACCGAGGGCCATCCCAAGGGCGTGGCACTGAGCCATGCAAACATCCTGACCAATGTGGCCCAGGTGCGCGAGCGTTTTACCATCAACCCAGACGACGTGATGTTCAATCCCCTGCCCATCTTCCATTGCTTCGGACTGGTGGGCGGCACCATTCTTCCCCTGATCGCGGGCCTGAAAGTTGTCAGCCATCCCACGCCACTGGCGCCGCGTGACATCGTGCGCCGCATCCGTAGCCACCGCGCCACCATCCTTCTGTCCACTGACACTTTCATCAACCAGTATGCCCGCTGCAGCGACGAAGGCGACCTGGACACGCTGCGGGTGGCAGTGTGCGGCGCCGAGCGGCTGCGCGACGAGACCCGCATCTTCCTGCGAAAGAAATCGACGGTGACACTGGTCGAAGGGTACGGCGTCACCGAAACCTCTCCCGTGGCGGCGCTCAACACCGTGGAAGACAACCGTCCCGGAACGGTCGGGCGTTTGCTGGCCGGCATGGAAGCAAAGCTGGAGCCGGTGGAAGGCATTGCTGGCGCTGGCCAATTGTTCGTGCGCGGCCCCAACATAATGCAGGGCTATATTAAGCCGGATGCGCCGGGCGTTATCGTGCCGCCAGAAGACGGCTGGCACAACACCGGCGACATCGTGGCCCTCGATGAGCAAGGCTTTATCGTCATCCGCGGACGCCTCAAGCGCTTCGCCAAGATCGGCGGGGAATCGGTGTCGCTGGCGGTGGTGGAAAATATCGCTGCCGCGCTATGGCCGGAACATTCTCATGCCGCCGTGGCGGTGCCGGATGGGCGCAAGGGTGAGAAGATCTTGCTGGTGACCACCGCGCCCGGCGCGCGGCGGCT
>JAPLPI010000011.1 GCA_026400305.1 Alphaproteobacteria bacterium
CAGCTTGGGCATGATGCTGATGGTGTCAGCCTCCAGCTTCCTGTCGCTCTATATGGGGCTCGAACTGCAGTCGCTTGCGCTGTATGTTCTGGCCGCCTTCAACCGCGACCACCTGCGCTCCACTGAAGCGGGCCTGAAGTATTTCGTTCTGGGTGCGCTGTCGTCCGGCATGCTGCTGTATGGCATCTCGCTGATCTATGGCTTTACCGGCAGCGTGGACTTTTCCGCCATCGCCGCGGTCACCCATGATGGTGCCCCAAGCCTGGGCGTTGTCTTCGGCATCGTGTTTCTGATTTCGGGCCTGGCGTTTAAGGTCAGCGCCGTGCCGTTCCACATGTGGACGCCCGATGTTTACGAGGGTGCGCCCACCCCGATCACCGCCTATTTCGCCACCGCCGCTAAGGTGGCGGCGCTCTGCCTGTTCCTGCGCGCCATCCTGACGCCGTTCCCCGACCTGATCCACCAGTGGCGCCAGATCATCGTCTTCATCTCGGTTTTGTCCATGGCGCTTGGCGCGTTCGCTGCCATCGGCCAGACCAACATCAAGCGCCTGATGGCCTACAGCTCCATCGGGCACATGGGCTATGCGCTGCTGGGCCTAGCGGCCGGCACCTCGCTGGGCGCGCGCGGTGTGCTGATTTACCTAGCCATCTATGTCTTCACCAACCTGGGCGCCTTTGCCTGCATCCAGGCGATGAAGCGGAACGGCAAGGCGGTGGAGAATATTTCCGACCTGGCCGGGCTGGCGCGCACCGACATCAAGCTGGCGGCGGTCTTCTCCATGCTGTTCCTCAGCCTGGCCGGGCTGCCGCCACTGGCCGGCTTCTTCGCCAAGTTTTATGTTTTTCTTGCCGCCATCCAGGCTGGGCTTTTGATCCCCGCCGTGCTGGGCGTGCTCGCCAGCACCGTGGGCCTGGTCTACTATCTCAAGGTGGTGAAGGTGATGTTCTTCGATGAACCGGCGCCGGCCTTCGATGCCGTCACTGGCATCGGCTCCAAGGCCATCATGGTGTTGTCCGGCGTGGTCGCACTGCTGTTCATCTTTGCCGCCTCGCCGGTGATCACCGCCGCCGATGCCGCCGCCAAGGCGCTGCTTCCTTGACCGTTTGGCCCCAGGGCTACCGAAAAATCCGGCACGGTGAATTGGATTCCACCAATAGCGAGGCACAGCGCCTGGCTGAGTCCGGCGAAACGGGGCCGGTGTGGATCATTGCAGACCGCCAAACGGCGGGCCGTGGCCGCCGTGGTCGCGTCTGGTCCACCGATACCGGGAATCTCGCCACCACTCTCTTGCTGCGTCCTGACGCGCCACCCGCCATCGTCGGACAATTGTCTTTCGTGGCCGCGCTGGCGGCGGCCGAGATGGCGTCGAATTTTGTGCCAGGCGCAGCGATCACCGTCAAATGGCCCAATGATTTGCTGGCCGACGGCAAGAAGCTGGCGGGCCTGCTGCTGGAAGCCGGACCCGGCTGGCTGGCCATTGGCATCGGCGTCAACCTGGCCAGCGCGCCCGAAGGCACAGAGTTCCCCGCCACGTCCCTGGCGCAGTTGGGCATTGCAGCGCCGTCATCCGAGGAGGCCCTGACCGTCCTCGCCGCGCGCTTCGCCCATTGGTATGATGCCTGGATGAACGAGGGGTTTGAGACCATACGCGCCGCCTGGTTGGCGCGGGCCGGGGGACTGGGCGCGCCGATCCGCGCGCGGCTGCCGGATGCCGTTCACGAAGGCGTGTTCGAGGGCGTCGATACGTCCGGTGCGCTGCTGCTCAATCAACAAGGGCAAGTGCGCGCCATTGCGGCGGGCGAGGTGTTCTTCTGATGCTGGCGGAGC
>JAPLPI010000176.1 GCA_026400305.1 Alphaproteobacteria bacterium
AGGAAAAGATCCCTGCGGGCCCCCTCGCAGGGCTCTTTTTTGTTATACCACGCCCATGAGCGACCTATTCGAATCTGGCGGCCTTGCCGATGACGCGCCGCGGCCCCTGGCCGACCGGCTGCGGCCCCAGGCCTTGGCCGATGTGGTGGGGCAGGATCATCTTTTGAACCCTGAAGGGCCGCTGGGCCGCATGGTGGCCAATGGCCGGCCGACATCGATCATCCTGTGGGGTCCGCCGGGCACCGGCAAGACAACTATCGCGCGGCTGCTCTCAACCGCCTTCAACCTGCACTTCGAGCAATTGTCGGCGGTGTTCTCCGGTGTCGCCGATCTGAAAAACACGTTCGAGGCCGCGCGCCAACGCCGGCGCATGGGGCAGGGCACCCTGTTGTTCATCGACGAGATCCACCGCTTCAATCGTAGCCAGCAGGACAGTTTCCTGCCCGTGGTGGAAGACGGCACCGTCGTGCTCGTTGGCGCCACCACCGAGAACCCGTCCTTTGAGCTGAATGGCGCGCTGTTGTCCCGCGCCCAGGTGCTGGTGCTGCGGCGGCTGGATGATGCGGCGCTGGAGCAGCTGCTGCAGCGGGCGGAAGCCCATTATGGCGAGCCCCTGAAGCTTACGGACGATGCGCGCGCAAGCTTGCGCGCCATGGCCGATGGTGACGGACGCTATCTGCTGAACCTGGTGGAAGAACTGTCCAGCGTGAAGACGGTCAAGCCGCTGGATTCCGCGGCGCTGGTCTCGGCGGTGCAGCGGCGCATGCCGCTCTACGACAAGAGCCGCGAAGAGCATTACAACATCATCTCGGCGCTGCATAAGTCCATTCGCGGCAGCGATCCCGACGCGGCGCTGTATTGGCTGGCGCGAATGCTCCAGGGCGGCGAGCAACCGCTTTACATCGTCCGCAGGCTGGTGCGCGCGGCGGTGGAAGATATCGGCCTGGCTGATCCCGAAGCGGTGCATCAGGCATTGGCGGCGAAAGACGTGTTCGATTTCCTGGGCTCGCCGGAAGGCGAGCTGGCGCTGGCGCAATGCGTGCTCTATCTGGCCAGCGCCCCAAAATCTAACGCCGTCTACAAGGCGCTGGGTGCCGCCAAGCGGGCGGCGCAGGAGCATGGCTCGCTGATGCCGCCGGCTCATATCCTCAATGCCCCCACCAAGCTGATGAAGAACCTGGGTTATGGCGCGGGCTACCAGTATGACCATGACGCCGAAGGCGGTTTTTCGGGGCAGAATTATTTTCCCGACGACATGGCGCGTGAGCAGTTCTATGCGCCTAAGGACACTGGGTTTGAGCGCGAGATTGCCAAGCGGCTGGAATACTGGTCCAAGCTGCGGGCGAAACGAGGCGGGGAGGGGTAGTTGGGTATGTTGTTTTCGGTCGGCGTGGGCGGCGGCCTTGGCGCCTTGGCGCGCTATTACATCGCCGGCTTGGTCCAGCCGGCGGGCGCCCAGTTCAACTGGGGCATCTTCATCGTCAATATCACCGGCGGGCTGATGATGGGCCTCATCGTGGACGCCAGCGCGTTGAAGTTGAACCTGTCGCCAGAACTTCGCAGTTTCCTGATGGTGGGCATCCTGGGCGGCTACACTACCTTTTCCACCTTCTCGCTGGACAGCGCATTGCTGCTGCAAAAGGGGCAATACGGACTGGCTGCCGCCTACATGATCGGCTCGGTTGTCCTGTCTATCTCGGCGCTGTTCGCCGGGCTGTGGATAGCGCGCGTCTTCTATGCCTGAGCTTCGCACCATAGACCCCGACGATGACGGCGTGCGGCTGGACCGCTGGTTCAAGCGGCACTATCCGCATGTCACCCACGCCCTGCTGGAAAAACTGCTGCGCAAGGGCGAAGTACGGCTGGATGGCAAGCGCGCCAAGGCGGCCGACCGCATTGCGGCCGGCCAGGTTCTGCGTCTGTCGCCGCAGGTGATCCATGCCAAGGCGCCACACACGCACAAGCCCGATGCCGAGCCCAAGCACCTGCTGGCGAGCAAGGACATGGGCAGCCTGGCGGACCGCA
>JAPLPI010000214.1 GCA_026400305.1 Alphaproteobacteria bacterium
GTGGCTGCCGCCCGCATCGCCGAAGGGATAGGAGGAATTGCCCGGCGCGTCCTTGGCCTGTGCCAGTGATGCCGCGCCAAGCAGGCAAGCTGCGCCAACAAGAATGCGATGTTTCAAGTGGTCCCCCCGATGATCGTGCCCCGTTTGGCGGGACTATAGCAGCAGCTTGCGGGCCTGAGCCGGCTTTTGCGATGCACAATCAAGGGGCGTTCGGCTTCTTACTCCCCTGGGCGAAGCCAGCCGCTTCCTTTTTGGGGTGGCAGTTGCAGGACGGTGGGAACCGGGGGTAGGCATGAGGCTTGGCCCTGGGGGGGATGTCATGAGATCGCTGATGCTTGTTGCCTTGCTGCTGGCCCCGCTTGCGGCCTCTGCCGCGCCGGTAGACCCTGCTGACCAGAGCCGCATCGAACAGGCCTATCAGGCCAAAATCGACGCCGAAAAGGCCGCCGCCAGCGACAAGCTGGTCGCAAAGAATGCGGACGCGCTGTTTCGTGACCCGGCATCCGGCTTCCTGGGCAATCCGAACGGCGATGTCACTATCGTCCAGTTCTTCGATTATAATTGTGGGTTCACCAAGCGCGCCGAGCCGCGCGTGGAAGCGCTGCTGAAGGCCGATTCGGGGGTCAAGCTGATCCCCCGGGAGTTCACCATCGAGCCGGCGGAATCCTCGCCCATCGCGGGCCGCGCGGCTCTGGCGTCCATCGCCCAGGGCAAGTATGCCGAGTACCATCAGGCCCTGCTGATGGCGCCCGAGCATCCCTTGCCCACGCCGCGCGTGTTCGAGATTGCCACAAGTGTTGGATTGGATGTCGTGCGCCTGAAGAAGGACATGGAGGCGCCCGCGATCTACGCCCAGATCATCGCCAACTTAAATCTGGCGCGCGCCCTGCGCATCTTCCAGACGCCCACCTTCATCATTGGGGGGCGCATCGTCACCCAACCCTCGGCGCAGATCGACTTCTCCGCGCTGGTGGCCGCGGCACGGGCCAAGCCGTGACCGCGCCAAGCCGCCGCTCGCTGTTCCAGATGATCGGCGTCGTGGCCGGCAGCGCCGCGATGTACCACGCCATGACCGAGCTGGGGTATGCCGAAGGTTCCAGCTTCGAAGGACCGATCAAGCTGTCGCGCCCGCCTGCGGGCAGCAGCGTGCTGATCCTGGGCGCCGGCATCGCGGGCATGGTCGCGGCGATGGAGCTGCGCGACGCCGGCTACAAGGTGCAGGTGCTGGAATATAACGGCCGACCGGGCGGGCGAAACTGGTCGCTCTATGGCGGCGACACCTATACCGAACTGGGCGGCGCCACCCAGCATGTCCAGTTCGATCCCGGCCAGTATCTCAATCCCGGTCCCTGGCGGCTGCCCTTCCACCATCGCGGCATTTTGCATTATGCCCGCCGCATGGGCGTGGCGATGGAGCCGTTTATCCAGGTCAACTACAACGCCTATGTCCATTCGCCCAATGGCTATGGCGGCAAGCCGCAGCGCTACCGAAAAATACAGGCCGATTTCCACGGCCATGTCGCCGAACTGCTGGCCAAGAGCACCAGGCAGAATGCGCTGGACCAGGCGGTCAGCAAGGAAGACCGCGAGATCCTGATGCAGGCGCTGCAGGCCTGGGGCGCGCTGGATGGCAATTACGAATACAAGAAGGGCGTCGCCAGCTCGATGCGGCGGGGCTTCGATGTCGATCCCGGCGGCGGCATCAAGTCGGTGCCGGTGCCGTCCGAGCCGTTGGCGCTCAGCGATCTGCTCCGCTCCGGCCTGTGGTCGGCCATCGGATCGGGTCACAATTACGAACTGCAAAGCACCATCTTCCAGCCCAGGGGCGGCATGGGGACGATCGGCAAGGCGATGGGCGCCAACCTGGGGCCGCTGATCGAATACAATTGCAAGGTGACGGACGTCCGCCAGGACGGGGAGGGCGTCACCGCCACCTATGTCGACAGCCGCAATGGCGGCGCGCCCCGCACCGCGCGCGCCCAGTGGTGTCTGTGCACCATTCCCACGCCCATCCTGGCGCAGATCCCGATGAATGTGGGCGCGCCAATGAAGGCGGCGATCGACCAGCTGCCCTATCTGGCGGCGGTGAAGGTGGGGCTGCAGTTCAAGCGGCGCTTCTGGGAAGAGGACGAGCAGATTTACGGCGGCATCACCTATACCAGCTTGCCCAGCACCACCATCAGCTATCCGATGTGGGATTATTATTCGGCTGGCAAGGGCGTTTTGCTGGGCGCATACACCTTCGGTCGGCCCGCTTATCTTGCGGCTTCCAAATCGCCGCAGGAGCGCATCCATGATGCGCTGCGCGACGGCGCCAAGATCCATCCGCAATATCCGGCAGAATATGAGAATGGCGTGGCGGTGGCCTGGCATCGCGTGCCCTGGGCGATGGGTTGCCAGGGCGCCTGGACAGAGGAAGCCCGTGACCAGCACTACAACAATCTCTGCGCCCTAGATGGCCGCATCCTGCTGGCCAGCGAGCATGCCTCGCGCCTGCCGGGCTGGCAGGAAGGCTCTGTGACTTCGGCGCTGGACGCGATCACGCGGCTGCATGCGCGGGTGGTGCAGCCATGATGCGCCGAATCTGCTTTGTGATTTTTCTGATGGCGCTTCCGGCGTCCGCTGCCGACACGCCGGACATGCGCGGCGCGCCGTTCGCCATGCAGGGCGGCGAGGCGGTCTATCGCGGCGTCTGCCAGGGCTGCCACATGGCGGACGCCAAAGGCGCGTCCGGCGCCGGCACCTATCCAGCGCTGGCGGGAAACCAGAAACTGGCCGAGGGGGGGTACGTACTTTCGATGGTAATGAACGGCAATCGCGGCATGCCCCCGTTCCGCGATCATTTCACCAATGCGCAGGTGGCCGATGTGGTGAACTTTGTCCGCAGCCATTTCGGCAATCATTACAAAGGAAAAATCAGGGAAGTGGACGTTCAGGCGCTGCGCTAGTTTCCAGTGTCGCCCGGCTCTGGCTGAATAAGCGCCGAGGGTGATCCATACTACCGCTGTAAGGTGGACGAGGTCGGGAAGCCGCTGGTCGGCATGCCCGAAGACCCGATACCCGGCCCGCCGCCAGAAAAGAACCAACGGGTCAGCGCAAACACGCGCTAGCTATTTCTCGTACGGCAGCAGGTGCCACTTGCCGTTTTCTAGGCCGTCACCCTTGGGCTTGTAAGGTGGATCGCCGATCAGCGTATAGACTGGCTTGCCGCGATAGGCCCATTGTCCCCGGACATTGTCGGCTCGGATGATGGTCCATTGCCCCAGCGGCTTGGCGGTGGGTGCGGCGGGCACCGGCATCCAACTGGCTTGGCACGCCTCGTTGCAAGCGGAGCGCAGCGGCGTATCCAGATCATAGGTATAAAGCCGCTGGTTGCCGGGGCACCGGCGAAAGACATAGCCTTTGCCGCCTTCGTCGGTCAGCCCGACCTGTTCTGGATAGGGAAAGTTGAAGTCCAAGACAGGCATCCTGAAGGGCGAATAACAATAGCATCTTCGACGCTTCCCGAAGCTCTGGCTAGGGTGTGTTCGCAAATCACCGGGCCACGATCATGAAGAAACTGCTGGGTCTTACGGCCTTGAGCATGATGCTGCTGCCGGCCGCCAGCCAGGCGCATTTCCGGCTGCTGGCGCCCACCTCCTGGATCGAAGGGAGCCAGCTGGAGGATCTGCAAAAGGCCACGCCCTGCGGCGGCACCAATGCCGATTTCGGCAAGCCCACCTATGCGGTGACCGACGTGAAGGGCGGCACGGCGCTGCATGTGAAGGTGCAGGAAACCGTCTATCACCCCGGCCATTAACGCATCGCGCTGGCGGTCAATTCGCCCACCGAGCTGCCGGTCGATCCCAAGGCCTAAACCATGACTAACGCAAAGGTGTTGTCATGTCGGTGTCCGGCACGGTCATGAACTCTGTGGCGCCGCCGGTGCTGGCCGACGGGCTGTTCCAGCACGCCGCCAAGAACGCTCGCCGTTCGAAACCGATGTCATCGTGCTCAACATCAACTGCAAGGTCTGCACGCTGCAGGTCGCACAGTTCATGGAGCGGCACACCGTGAACAATCCGGGCCAGTTCACCTATCACCACTGCGCGGTGCCGCACATCACGGCCGATCCCAGGAAGCCGCTGGACACCGGCTGGGCGGCGCTAGCTACCAGTCCACCACCGAACCGTCATCGGGATCGAACTTGGGCAGGTAGGGCTTGGGTTCCCCGACTTGGGCCATTAGCTTGTTCTCGTCGATGGTGATGCCAAGGCCCGGCTCGGTCAGCAGCGGGCGGTGGCCGTTCACGATCGGCGGCAGCGGCTTGGCTAGCAGGTCGAAATATTCATTGTCGCCGCGCTCCTGGATCAGGAAGTTGGGAATCGACGCCGCGATCTGCAACGACGCGGCCAGCGAGCAAGGCCCTTGTGGATTGTGCGGAGCGATGGGGGCGTAATAGGCCTCGGCCATGCCGGCAATGATCTTCAGCTCGGTAATGCCGCCAGCATAGCAGACGTCCGGCTGCAGGATCATGGCCGCCTTCTTCTCCAGGATTTCGCGGAAACCCCATTTTGTGAAGATGCGCTCGCCGGTGGCCAGCGGCACGGATGTCTTCTTGGCCAGGTCCGCCATCAGGTCCACGTTCAGCGGCTGCACCACCTCTTCATAGAACCAGGGGCTGTAAGGCTCCAGTGCCGCCATCAGCCGGATGGAGGTCGAGGGCTGCACCGCGCCATGGAATTCCACGCCGATGTCCACGCCCGTGCCCATCTTCTTGCGCAGGGCGGCGAAGCGCTCGGTGACTTCCGAGACATACTTGTCGCCCTCATTGTACTTGAACGGATTGCGCCCGCCCGCATCCTGCAACAGCACCTTCATGGCGTTGACGCCGTTCTTGCCGGGCTGGCCATATACGCGGACACGGTCGCGCGTCGGCCCGCCCATCAGCCTGTGGACCGGCAACCCATAGACCTTGCCGGTGATATCCCACAGCGCCTGGTCGATGCCCGACGAGATGGCGGTCTTGATCGGGCCGCCGCGATAAAAGGCGCCGCGCGCAATCGCCTGCCAGTGGAAGGTGACGCGGGTGGGGTCCTGTCCGATCAAATAATGGCCGACTTCCAGCGCGCCGGCGGCGCAGGCCTTGGCGTCGTCCTTCAGCATCTCGCCCCAGCCGCTGATCCCGGCATCGGTGGAGATTTTCACGAACACCCAGCTGTTCTTCAGCACCTTGGTGACGCGGATTTTCTCGCGGCTGCCCAGCGCGGCGCCCTGGCCGCGGGCGGGCAGGGTGGCGCCCAGCCCGAAAGCGGCGGCGGGTCCGAGAAGATTGGCAAGCGTGCGGCGACGGGTGAGCATTATGAGGCTCCTTTTTCCCGTGATTCCGTACCGATTCCGGTGTGCTGTCCAGCCACGCGGGCCGGTGCCTCACAGCTTAGAGGGCCTCGACATTCCCATCCACGCCCAGCGACTGGCCCGAGATGTTGCGCCCCGCGTCTGACACCAGGAAAACCACCATGGCTGCGACGTCTTCCGGCCCCGTCATGCGCCGCAGAGAGATGCGGTCTAGATACTGTTTTTCCATGGCTTCGAACGGTACGCCGGTCTGTTCGGCGCGGTCGCGGATGACCTTTTCCATGCGCGGGCCCTTGATGACCCCAGGCAGGATGGCGTTGACGCGGATATTGGACGGGCCCAGCTCCTTGGCCAGGCTTTGGGTCAACCCGATCACGCCCCACTTGGCGGCGGCATAAGGCGTGCGGAAGGCATAGCCGAACCGCCCCGCCGCCGAGGACATGTTGATGATGCAGCCGCCGCCGGCCTCTTTCAGCATCGGCACGGCGCGGCGGGCGCAGAGGAACTGGCCGGTCAGGTCCACATCCAGGGTGCGGCGCCAGTCGTCTAGCGACAGGTCTTCGATTCTGCCGGTGGGACCTGCAATACCGGCATTGTTCACCAGCACGTCCAGTCCGCCCAGATGCTTGCGCACATCGTCGAATAGCCGGTCCACATCGGCTTCGCCGGACACATCGGCGAGGGTGGAGGAAACGCCGTGCATTGCCGATGGCGCTACATCGCAGATGTGAACCCGCGTGCCCGCTTCGACCAGCGCGGTGGTGATGGCCCGGCCGATGCCCGCCGCGCCCGCCGTCACCAGGACGCGCAGGCCCTTCACGGCTGGGTCAGCGCCAGATCGGCGTCCAGCTTGCGCACATCGTTCTGGCCGGTCAGGGCCATGGCGACTTCCAATTCTTCTTTCACGATCTCCAGCATGGACCGCACACCAGCCTCGCCCCGCGCCGCAAGCGCATAAGCCCAGGCCCGGCCCAGCAGCACGCTGTCCGCACCAAGCGCCAGAGCCCGCAGCACATCAAGACCGGAACGGATGCCGCCATCCAGCAGGATGGGCATCCTGCCCTGCACCGCATCGCGCACCGCCGGCAGCGCCGCGATGCTGGACAGTGAACCGTCCAATTGCCGCCCGCCATGATTAGACACCACGATCCCGTCCATGCCTTCTTCAACAGCGCGCAGTGCGTCGCCCGGATCGGTGATGCCTTTCAGCACCAGCTTGCCTTTCCAGTGCTGGCGCAGCCAGGCGATGTCCTTGTAGGTCACTGACGGATCGAAGTTGCGCGCCACCCAGGCTTGGAATTGCACCAGTCCCGCGCCGTTCGGCATGGCGGGCGCGACATTGCCAATGATCAGCGGCCGTCCATTGATGCCCACATCCCAGGCCCAGCCGGGATGGAACAGAATGTCGAACAGCCTCCCGGGCCGCTTGATCAGGCTTTGCGATCCCGCCAGCCCGCCGATGCGGTCGCGGTAGCGGATGCCGTTGATCGCCAGGTCCACGGTTAGGAACATCGTGTCGATGCCCGCCGTCTCCATCCGCGTCAGGAAATCGATCATGAAGCCGCGGTCGCGGATCATGTAGAGTTGCATCCAGAAGGGTCTCTGCGAGGCCTTGCGCACTTCCTCTACCGGGCAGCAGGACATGGTGGACAGTACGATTGGGATGCCGCACGCCTCGGCGGCGCGCACCGCCTTGGTCTCGCCCCGACGGCTATAAAAGCCAGCGATGCCGATCGGCGCCAGGGCGATGGGCAGCGCCATATCGCGCCCAAACAGGGTCGTGCTGGTGTTGGGGTTGGAGACGTCGCGCAGTACCTTCTGGCGCAGGGTAACCTTCTTGAAGTCGCTGACATTGCGGCGCAGCGTGTGCTCGTCATAGCTGCCGCCATCGATATATTCGAACAGGAAATGGGGCAGGCGCTTCTTGGCCGCGTCGCGGAATCCGGCGTAATTGACGATTTTCATGGCTACGGGCTTCTTGCTTCCAGCGGTGCGATATCTTCGATCAGGAACATGTAAACTGCCGCGCCCAGGATGCAAATGCCGCCCGCCGT
>JAPLPI010000105.1 GCA_026400305.1 Alphaproteobacteria bacterium
TTTTCGTCCAGGTGCTTGGGCAAGGGCAGCTGCACTAGGATGCCGTGCAACGAAGGATCGGCGGACAGCGCTTTCACCCGGGCGATCAGTTCATGCTGCGAAACATCGGCCGGCAGTTCGACATGCACTGACTTGAAGCCAATGGCTTCGGCGGTCTTGCGCTTGTTCTTGACGTAAACTTCCGACGCCGGATCGCTGCCAACCAGCACGGTGGCAAGGCCCGGCTGGAAGCCATGCCTGGCTTTCAGTTCGGCGGTATAGGCGGCGATCTTTTCGCGCAGCTTTGCGGCACTGGCCTTGCCGTCAATGACCGTGCCCGCCATCGCTTATAATCCGTAGCGGAACGACGCCCAGGTGATCGAGTATTGCAGGAACCAGATGATCACAAAAACAATGATGGGCGACAAGTCCAAGCCGCCGATCACGGGGATCACCTTGCGGATGAAACGGAACACCGGCTCGGTCAGGGAGATCAGGATGCGCAGCAGGGTGCGCACGAACTGGTTGTACTGGTTGATGACATTGAAAGCGGTCAGCCAGGACACGATCACCGCGGCGATCACGATCCACTTGTAGATTGCCAGCACTTCGATCAGCAGGGCGGCGATGGGGTTCAGCATGGTTCACCTTGTAATGGGGGGAACCGCGCCGGAAAAGCCCGAAAATCGGGCCCGCTTGACAGGGGAAAGGCCTGATCCCTACAAACCCGCCTCCCCGGCGCCCGCTGGGAGAGGTCGGTTCGGGGCTGTAGCTCAGTTGGGAGAGCGCCTCGTTCGCAATGAGGAGGTCAGCGGTTCGATTCCGCTCAGCTCCACCATCCCTTTCAGGATGGGTGTTCCGAACTGACCCCCCTATTTACCCGTATACGTCACCCGCCGGTGCTGTCCTAACTGCCCGGTGACTTAGGACATTGGGGCCGACTTAGGACACCCAGGTAGGCGTCGCTACTGGCCGTATAGGCTGCCGGAGGGCGCTCGAGGTGCATAAGGGTTAGATGGCGCAGGCGCGTACGGTTTGGAATAAGACGGCACTGCACCATAGCCGCTCTCGTAAGGGTTCGGCGCGACAGTGCCTTCCCTGCCCGTATAGGGTTCACGTTCGGACGCTCTCGAAACTTGAGCGCTATCGTCCAATTCCCGTCCGGCTACGGAATGCGGTCTTGGACGAGAAAATTCGCCGAGAAGCCTCATACCTATGACTTGCTAGAATTCTTTCGTATTGACCAGGCCGCCTGAAACAACACGCCCAAGAAACGTCGAGAATGCGGTACGGCTCTACGGTTTCGATCCGGCGAAAAGGCCAAGGGCGGGGTGATCACTGCTGCGCGGCTTTTCAGTCCGCTGCGTATCGTGATAACTGGAGAGGGATGGGTCAGTCAGGTCAATATGAAAACGCTCAACAAGATTGAACAATTAATTTATCAAACGCCTGCCTGGAAGCTGGTGGCGCTTGTCTTTGCCATCATGCTGTTCAAGACGGGAATTTGGGTTATCCCGACAATCGAACAGTCGATAACGATCGCGTCGAATCCCTTTGCCAATCCATTTAACGCTGATGAAGAATTTCTGTTCTGGAACTGGCTTGGGCCATTTCTGGCATGGACCGTAGGCGCGAAAAGCGCGCCTGCATTTATTGCGTTCCACTTCGCTTTTTCCGTCGCCTTTAGCGCCTTGTTTTTGAGGATCGTTTTTCTCAGGTTTTCCGATCAGAAAGCCAGAACGTCCCTCATACTGTTTTGCATTCTGCCCGTCTCCTCAACGGTTTATTTCTGGGCTGGTTATGACTCCATAACATTGTTTGTAATGCTTTTGGCCCTTGCTACCCCAGGCATGTCTTGGTCACCTTTTTCGCAGGAATTGCCCTGGGAATGCAGCATTTTGAGCAAGGCTTCTTC
>JAPLPI010000110.1 GCA_026400305.1 Alphaproteobacteria bacterium
GAGATGATGGCGCCGCTGCTGATCATCGCCGCGGCCGGCCTGCTGCCGCTGTCGCGCCGCAGCCGCTATCTGGCGCTGGGCGGCATCTGCGCTGCCTGCCTTCTCACCGCCCGCAGCGATTTTCTGGAGCGGGCGCCGATCGAGGAACCCTATGTGGCCGCGGCTCTGCCGCCCATTCCCCATCCAGACAAGACCATGGTGGTGATGACGGGCGATGCGCCCATGGGCTTCATCGCCGCCACCCTGCCGCCCCAGATCCCGGTGCTGCGGATCGATGGCTGGATGGTGCAACCACGCGACGGGACCAAAATTACCAAAGACATGATGGCCCGCGTCGCGGCCCATATGGCGGGCGGCGGCGACCTCTATCTGATGGCCGAGGCTGCGGACATGACCCGCGCCCGGAGCGCCCTGGCCGTTTACCGCCTCGCCATTCGCTGGCCGGAATGCCAACAATTCGATACAAACCTGATCGGCACGTATCAGTGGTGCCCGCTCGCGAGTAAATCGTGAAGGTCGCAGTCCTAGTGCCCTGCTACAATGAGGAAGCCGCCATCGCCACGGTGGTGAAGGACTTCCGCGCCGCCCTGCCCGGCGCCGCCATCTATGTCTATGACAACAATTCCAGAGACCAGACGTCTGCCCGCGCCGCCGAGGCCGGCGCGGTGGTGCGCAATGAATCGCGCCAGGGCAAGGGCAATGTGGTGCGCAGCATGTTCGCCGACATCGAAGCCGACATCTATGTGCTGGTGGATGGCGACGACACCTATGACGCGGGCGCCGCGCCCCGCATGATTTCCCAGATGATCGGCGAAGGCGCCGACCTGCTGACAGCCCGGCGTATCCATACCAACACGGCCGCCTATCGCCCCGGCCATGTGCTGGGCAACCGGCTGCTGACGGGCCTGACCTCGCTTTTGTTCAACGTGCATCTGTCGGACATGCTGAGCGGCTATCGCATTTTCTCACGGCGCTTCGTCAAGAGCTTCCCTTTCACCGCCGAGGGGTTCGCCATCGAGACCGAGCTGACCGTCCATGCCGTGCGGCTGATGATGCCCATGTCGGAAATGGACACCCGCTACAAGGAGCGCCCGGTCGGTTCGGTGAGCAAGCTGAACACCTATCGCGACGGCTTCCGCATCCTGGGCACCATCGGCTACTTGGTGCGCGAGGAGCGCCCGCTGGTGTTCTTCGCCACCATCGCCTTCTTGTTCGCCGCCGTGGCGGCCTTCATCGGCGCCCCGGTGGTGTCCGACTATGTCCATACCGGGCTGGTGCCACGCTTACCCACCGCAGTGCTGGCCACCGGCCTGATGGTGATCGCGTTCCTGTCCCTGACCTGCGGCTTGATCCTGGACACGGTGACGCGCGGCCGCTGGGAGGCCAAGCGCATGGCCTATCTCGCCATTCCCGGTCCGCAAGACCTGTCGTGAACAGCCTGATCGCGACCCTTTCACGGCATGCCTTTGTGCGTTTCGCCATTACTGGCGGGTTGGGCTACTTAGTCACCGCCGGAATCCTGGCCTTTTGCAGCGATGTTCTGAAGCTGGACTTCGCCGCCGCGAACGCTTTTTCCATTTTCCTGTCCATGTGTTTCACTTGGCTGGGCAACCGCTATTTCACCTTCCGGGAACGGCGGGCGCGCGGGCTTTTCGGCATGGCACAGGAATGGCTGAAGTTCACCGGCGCCAATGCGGTGGGCGCTGTGGTGAATTACACCACCGCGCTGCTTCTGGTGCATTACGCGCCCGCGCCCTTCAACAACAAATTCGTGGCCCAAGCCTGCGGCGTGCTGGCGGGCCTGGTGTTCAATTTCACCTTGTCCAGCCGGATGGTATTCCGAAAGTCCGCGCCATGATCGTACTGATGACCCATGCCTAAAGTCTTGTGGGCCGCGCTGCTGTTCGGGCTGGCGCTGGCGCCACAGGCACGGGCCGACACGATGGTGCGCATCCGCAACGAGGCCTGGACATAGGCCGATGAGCGGGGCTAGGGCGAATTCATTGCCGCCATCGGCCAAAGCAATTGCCGCACGGTGGATTGCTGCCTGCGCAATCCCGCCAACCCCTTCCGCGCCAGCGATCCCGAAGGCGTACGTTTTGAGTCCGATTGCGCCGACCTGCCTTATGTCCTGCGCTTCTATTATGCTTGGAAGCGCGGCCTACCTTTTTCGTATGTCAGCGATGTCTCGCCCCGGGTGCGCAGCCGCTACAGCCCGCAAGGCAATGTGGTGGAGGCGCACCGCGATGTCCTGACCGGCCAGGACGCCCTGGGCGTCATGGGCCGCCTGCGGGACGAAATTTCTTCGGTCACCTACCGCATCCATCGGCTACTGGACGGCAACGATCTGTATTCGCCTGCTGTCGCGCCGGATGCCATTCGCCCCGGCACGGTGATCTGTGATCCCAACGGGCATCTGGCGGTGATCTGGAAAATCGAAAGCGATGGCCGCATCCGCTATATCGACACCCATCCCGACAAGAGCCTGACGCGGGGCATCTTTGACCTGCGCTTTGTGCGGTGTTCGCCGGGCATGGGTGCGGGCTTCAAGAACTGGCGTCCCAGCTGGATCGCGGGGGTACAGCGCACGTAAGATGGCACGCTGCTGGGCGGACGCGTCCTTCTGGCAGCCAACAACCAGATCGCCGATTTCGCCCTCACCCAGTATTTCGGCACCGGCCGCCAACCGGATGACCGCGATTTGAAGAGCGGGCTGTTCGAACTGAACGGACAGGCAATCGATTATTACGACTATGTCCGCGCCCGGCTGGGCGGCAGGCGGCTGCGCTTCGATCCCTTGCGGGAGATTGCCGACATGGTCGTGTCCAACTGCGCCGATCTTGGCTAACGCGCCAATGCGGTGACGGTTTCGCTGCAGGCGGGCCTGCAGAACAAGCCGGAGCCGGAGCGGCTGCCGCCCAACATCTATAGCACCGAAGGGGACTGGGAGACATTTTCCACGCCCTCGCGCGACGCAAGGCTCAAGACCGCCTTCAAGGAAGTGCGCGACAATACCGAGCGCTTTCTGGCGCTGTGGCGGACCCGCGATCCGCGCTTGTTCTATGGCGGGGACGATCTGGCTAGCGACATGGCCCGCGTCCATGCCCGCGCCGCCCAAGCCTGCAGCATCGTATATGTCCGCAGCGACAGGACCAAGGTAAGCTTGAGCTAGGAGGAGGCAAGGCGGCGATTGTTCTGCCTGTCCTTCGATCCTTATCAATGCGTGGAGCGGCGCTGGGGCGCTTCCGGCGCCGAGCTTCCCAGTTGCCGCGACGGCACGCTCAAGTGGCGCTGGTACGATGCACATCAGCGCCTGCGCAATCAGATCGACCGCACCTATGAAGCGCGGATGGATTTCACGCTGGAGGAACTGGAAGCGGGGCGTGGCGGCGTGGCCACGGCGCCCGATACCAACACCAGCGCTTTCCTGGCCGCCCAGCAGCAGCGCAACTAGCCAAAGAAAAAGGGCGCCGAAACCGGCGCCCTTTTCCATCAAACAATGTGACCCGTTTTACTTACGGGCGACCAGCGACCACAGATGGGCGACGTTGGCGTCCTTGTCCGGGGTCTTGACCTTGTTGAAGGTGGCGACGGCGTCAGCCTTCTGGCTGGCGGCCAGATAGGCATGGCCGAGGCGGATCTGACCATTGGCCGCATCCTTCAGGGGCTTCTTGAGGCCGGCCTGGATCAGCGGAATTGCATCCTTGGCCTTGCCCTGTCCGATCATATTCTCTCCGGCCTTGACTAGGTCATCGCCCATGGGAGCCGCCTGGGCGGCAGCGATGGTCTTGGCCTGGTTGGCGACGGCGGCAGCAGCCTGCGTCTTGGCCAGGGCCAGGAGGCGGTTGGAGCGGTCGTCGTTCAGCACCTTGGAGGCGATGCCCTTCTCGATATAGGTCTGGGCTTCGGCGGCATTGCCCAGCTGCAGCGCAAGCTGCGCCAGCAGTGTGTAGTCATCCTTGGACTCGATCGCACCCACCTGATAGCGGATGCGGTTGATGTCGAGCGTGTTGTGGTCGGACAGGCCGCGCGTGCGCTCGCTGCTCTTCAGCAGCAGCTTCCAGTATTCCGACTTGCCGGAACGGGCGACCAGACTTTCCAGCGCCGAATTCTGGGTGGCTTCGTCGCCAATTTCATAGGCGCAGCGGGCCTGCAACTCCAGCGCGGTGTCGGAGCCACCAAGGGTCTTGCTGTAGCGCACGCAGCCGGCGTAATCGCCGCCCTTGTAATAGGCTTGACCGACGATCAGCTGCGACTGGGCGTCGAAAACGTTGTTCTTCTTTAAATGCTCCGCATCGGCAATCACGTCCTTGAACTTGCCGGCATTGTAATCCTGGGCGAACTTCGCCTTGGCGCCGCCGGGCGTGTTGGGGTCGGCAGAGGAAATGGAGATCGCGCTCTTGAACTGGACGATGATGGCATGATCATCCGGAGTAGAGGCGGCGGCATCAGCCTCGTTCAGCTTGGCCCTGGCGCCGGAAAAATTCTTGGCGGCGATCATGGACTGGGCTTCCTTGAGAAGCGGTCCGACCTTGGCGCTGACGGTAGCAGCCTGCGCCGCAGGCGTCAGGACCATAGCTACGCCGACAGTGACAGTGCCCAGCAGGAGCGCCGTCATGGCGGCGTGCAGTTTACGAACTGTCATCACAAGACCTCTTGATCATCCAAAAAATGGAAAGCGCGCGGTATTGCCGCGCGCTTTGAACCCACTGCCGCGACACTCACAGCCTAATTATACTGGTCAATTCCGCTAAAACCAATATGGGTCGCACCCAGGCGCTGGGCATCGGCCAGAACGCGGGCAACGGCGTCATACTTGGCCAGCCGGTTGGGGCTGACGTGGATTTCGGGCTGCGGATCTTTCTTTGCCGCATCCTCGAAATACGCGTCCATGGTGCCACGATCAACCGCCGCGCCATTCCAAGTGATCGTTCCGTCAAAATCTACACCCAGCTCCACCGTCTCGGGAATAACCGTTGGCGGTGTCGCATTTGGAGCCGGCATGTCTAGCTTCACCGCGTGAGTTTGAACCGGCAGGGTCACGATCAGAAGGACGAGCAGAACGAGCATCACGTCGATAAGCGGGGTGGTGTTCATCTCCACCATGACTTCGCCGTCAGCAGTACTGGAACTCATTGACATGGCGTATTACCTCAATAGCTGCTGGCTTCCAGAGCGTGGGG
>JAPLPI010000218.1 GCA_026400305.1 Alphaproteobacteria bacterium
GGAGGGCGCTCGGAGCGTATCTAGCGTACGCGAGCACGGCCGACACACCAACGACGCAAAAGACAAGCGGCCTAGGCCAGAAGCGAAATCACCACCGACTCGATAACCACTGCTAACACCCAATGGCCACCGTCAATGACGGTCAGCATGAAGCTGCGCTGCTGGTACAGGTTGTTGACTAGGATGGAGGTCAGGAGGAGGCCGACCCCGATGGTGGCGCCCGCCACCGCGCTGGCCGCCACCCCCATCACCCCCAGATTGATCAGCAGCTGGTAGAGCACCGCCGACATCACGCAGGCCGACAGGAAAGCCACCAGCAGAGGGGGCGTCTTGGGCATGGGTTTGCCCTTGCAGTCGTCCGGATTCAGCCCCAGCGCCCGCTGCCAGGGCTTGCCCAGGGCGGTGTACCAGACCGCGCCGAGCAGCCAGCCGGCCAGGCCGGCCGCCAAGATCACGATGATGGGATTGTGCATGTGGTTCTTCCCCTTGTTTTCCGCAGGCTAGCACGGCTTTTAGTCCTGCAAAGCGCCGGTTGCGCGAGCCAAGCCCTTGCGCTAAAAGCCTCGCCTTTCCGGAGGGCAAATCCCTTTTTCGGGCACTGAAGGATCAAAAAAATGTCGCAGGCTCAAGTACTTAAGGTAGAAGCTCGTGATGGCACGGGCAAGGGGCCCGCCTACCAGGCACGCCTGAAGGGCCTAATCCCGGCTGTTGTCTATGGCGGCATCGACAAGCCCATGAACGTGGCCGTGGAAGGCCGCACCCTGGAGCGCGCCATCGAGGCCGGCCATTTCCTCACCACCCTCTTCACCCTGGACGGCGCCGGCGCCAAGATCCGCGTGATCCCGCGCGAAGTGCAGCTGGACCCGGTCAGCGACCGTCCCGTGCATGTCGACTTCATGCGCCTGGCCGAAGGCGCCACCGTGCGCCTGGATATCCCGGTGCATTTCAATGGCCAGGATGTTTCCCCGGGCCTCAAGAAGGGCGGCGTTCTGAACATCGTGCGCCACTTCATCGCCCTGATCTGCCCGGCCGACTCCATCCCGAACACCGTGGAAGTGGACGTCTCCAAGCTGGACATCAACGAGACCATCCATATCAGCACCCTGAACCTGCCCAAGGGCGCGAAGCCGGTCATCAAGGGCCGTGACTTCACCGTCTGCTCCATCGTCGCGCCGACCAGCGTGATCGAAGAGCAGCGCGCTGCCGCGGCTGCCGCCTCGGCGCCTGCCGCCGAAGCTGCCCCTGCCGCCGGTGCCGCCGCCGCGCCTGCCGCTGGTGCTGCCGCTGCCGCACCTGCCGCCGGCGCCAAGCCTGCTGCCGGCGCCAAGCCAGCCGCTGCTCCGGCCAAGAAGTAATCCAGCGCCGAAGGGGGCGGCGCCGGCTTCATCGTCGTGGACGAGCTGCACGCCCATCACAAGTTCGGTCCCTGGAAAACCAAGTTCGACGGCTTGCTGTCGGAAGGCACGCTTGGCGGCCGCAAGACGTACCTCTTGAAGCCGCAGACCTTCATGAACCTCTCGGGTGACTCCATCGCGCCTGCCTTGCGCTTCTACAAGCTGCCGCTGGAGGCGCTGGTGGTGGTGCATGACGAGATCGACCTGGCCGCCGGCAAGCTGAAAGTGAAGCGAGGGGGCGGCGATGCCGGCCAGAACGGGCTGCGCTCCATCACTGCCGCGCTGGGGCCGGACTATCGCCGGGTGCGGCTGGGGATCGGTCATCCCGGCGACAAGGAGCGGGTTACAGGCCATGTGCTGCAGAATTTTAATACGGACGAAATCGCCTGGCTGAAACCGCTGGTGGACGCGATGGTGGAAGCCGCGCCGATGCTGGCAAAAAACGATGACGCCGAATTCATGAGCAAGGTGGCGCTGCTGACAAAGCCGCCCACGCCTAAGAAGAAAGAAGCAGAGTAATGGGTTTCAAATGCGGAATCGTGGGCCTGCCCAATGTCGGCAAGTCCACCCTGTTCAATGCCCTCACCCAGACGGCGGCCGCGCAGGCCGCCAATTATCCCTTCTGCACCATCGAGCCCAATGTCGGCGACGTGGCGGTTCCCGATCCCCGGCTGGAGACGCTGGCCAAGATTGCCGGGTCGCAGGAGATCATTCCAACCCGCATCACCTTTGTGGACATTGCCGGCCTGGTGCGCGGCGCCAGTAAAGGCGAAGGGCTGGGCAACCAGTTCCTGGCCAATATCCGCGAAGTCGATGCGGTGGCCCATGTGCTGCGCTGTTTCGAGGATGACGACATCACCCATGTCGAAGGCAAGATAGATCCAGTTTCCGACGCCGAGACGGTGGAAACCGAACTGATGCTGGCCGACCTGGAGAGCCTGGAAAAGCGCATCAAGCCGCTGGAGAAGAAAGCCAATAGCGGCGAGAAGGAAGCCAAGGAACAACTGGCGTTGATGATGAAGGCGGTGGTGTTGCTGCGCGAAGGCAAGCCGGCCCGCCGGGTCGAACTGTCGGCTGACGAACGCGGCCCCTACAGCCAGATGGGCCTGATGACCGCCAAGCCGGTGCTGTA
>JAPLPI010000313.1 GCA_026400305.1 Alphaproteobacteria bacterium
CAGTCGTTATTACCGGCAAAATTCCGGTTTCTGGAGCTTTTGTAACAGAGCCGTTTCTCAACTAGCGAGAGGGTATTCCAGGAATACTGGGAATCCCCCCTAAAAATCGGCGATCGTCACATTATTGCAACATCGCCCCCCCCTCTTAAATATTATCTAACGCACCCAGAATTTCGGCCACCGGTCCCGGTTAGACGCGAAAAATCCCTTTTACCGATCTTTTCGGCCGCTTGGATAAGCGTGTCGTCGCCCGCAACTGCTTTTTCTTAAAATATACAAGTCACATTTGTAAATTATCGGCGCGGCGCCGCGCGCCTGTGCCAGATGACTTCGGCAAGGCTCGGGTTTGGGTGATTCTTTTGTACTAACGCGCGTTAAGGAAGATGAATGCTGCGCAGCGCGGCCTGCATTTGCGCAAACACATTTTTCCAGTCGCCGGGCGCTGGCTGACGCAACAACAGCATTTGCGGATACCAGGGCGTTGCAGAGGATTCCAGAAACCAGCGCCAATCCGGCGCGAATTTGAGCGCAACCCAGGCCGGACGTCCCAGCGCGCCGGCCAGATGCGCCAGCGATGTGTCCAGTGTGATCACCAGATCCAACCCCTGCATCACCGCGGCACTGTCGAGAAAAGCATTATTTTCCGTATCGAAATCATCGCCAAGCGTTTCCACGCACAGGCCAGAGAGCTGCTCGCTGCCCGCGCCCTTCTGCAGACTTATCAGGCGCACATCCTTCATTTCGGAGATCGGCGCCATCAACGAAAGCGGAAACGAACGGTTCGCGATACTGGCGGCGCCCTGCCAGCAGATGCCGATCTTGAAGCCTTCACTGCCGATGCGCGCGCGCCAGTGTTCGACGCGACCTGCTTGCGCATTCAGGTACGGAATGGGCGCAGGGATGGTCTGGCGCGTTGTGCCGAACGCCAGCGGTAGGCTCATCAGGGGGCTGTGATAATCGAAGGCCGCCGGCACACCCGCACAGCCCAGGATTTCGATATCGCCGCCGGCATCACGGATCAGCTGCACGATGGGATCCTGCACCGCCAGGATCACGCGTGCGCCGCGGGCACGCGCCATCAGCGCGTAGCGGAAGAACTGGATGGTGTCACCCAAACCCTGTTCGATGTAGCAAAACAGGGTCTTCCCCGCGATGTCTTCTGCCCCTGTCCAGAGCGGCTGAGGATAGTTTCGCGCTTCAATCGGTGCGGGCAATCGCTTGCGCCATTCATAAAGAGCAAGGCCTTCGGTCAGATCGCCGGACATCAGCTTGACGATGCCTTTGGACCAGTGCGCGAGCGCATGGCCGCCGTCACGGGACAAAACCTGGTCCAAATCAGCCACCGCGTCCGCGAACTGCAGAAGATCCCGGTACGCAGTGCCGCGATTGGTCAGGGCTTTCAGGTAACCCGGACGCAGGACAAGCGCGCGGTCATAAGCCTGGATGGCGTCTTCGTGCCGGTTCATGTCCTGCAGGATATTGCCGCGGTCGTTCCAGCCCTGTGCGTTTGCGCCGTCCAGCGCCAGCGCCCGATCGCTCGCGGCCAGGGCCTCATCCAGCCGGCCCAGCCGGCGCAGCACATGCGCGCAGGCGTTGTGGCTCTGCACATGCCCAGGGTTCAGCACCAGCGCCTGATCATAACTGGCCAGCGCGTCATCGAACCGTCCCAGCCCCTGCAGCGCATTGCCCCGGTTGTGCCAAGCCTGCGCCAATTGGGGATTGATGGTGATGGCCGCATCCAAGTCCACCAGTGCTTCCTGGAAATGCCGCAAGCTGGCCAGCAACAGTCCGCGCGCATTGCGCAGATCCGCATGGTGCGGATAAAGCGCGATGGCCCGGTCATAACTGGCCAGCGCTTCGCTGGCGCGCTCCATCGCCGACAGCACATTGCCGTGATTGAGCAGCGCAAGGTCGGAATCGGGATGGACGGCCAGGGCGGCGGTCAGAAGTTCCAGGGCGGCGGCATTGCGTCCCTGCTGGCTGCGTAGGATTCCCAGCAGCAGCTGCGCGGTGAATTCACCAGGCGCGGCGCGCAGGACGTCCAGATACAGCGGCTCCGCCTCTGCCAGGCGGCCGCTTTGATGCAGCGCAAAAGCCCGCTCCAGCAATGCTTGCATATCCATGCCGGGAATATCCGGCATAGGCGGAAGGCGCGCAACTTTGCTAGCCAATCCGGTGCCTTGCCGCTATCGTAAACCATTCCCGAAGCCAGCCTCAAGGACCTGCCATGTATCGCCCGCTTCTGCTCGTTTCCTCCGTCCTGTGCGTTGCCGCGGCGCCGCTGGCTATTGCCCAGGCGGCCAAGCCCGCTCTTTACACCGACGCTCAGGCCACGGCCGGTGCGCAGGTCTATGTGTCTTCCTGTGCCGCCTGCCATGGTTCGGCGCTGGAAGGCGTCGCCGCCCCTGCATTGAAGGGCGTACCCTTCGGCGAAATGGCCACGGCGCAAAGCCTGACCGCCGCGACCTTGCTGGATGTGATCTCCAACACCATGCCGCAGTCCGATCCCGGCTCCCTGAAGCCGGAAGAGTTTGCCGCCGTCACCGCCTATATCCTGCAGCAGAACGGCTACCCCGCCGGCGCCACCGCGTTGGCTGTCAGTTCGGACGCCGCCAAAGACGCCAAGATCACGCCGTAACCCGCGTTCGGAGTTCGCCATGAGGAAATCCGTAATCGCTTTGCTGGCGGCGGCTTGTCTCTGCAGCAGCGCATTGGGCCAGGCAACGGCGCCCGTGGGCAGCCTGGGCGAAGCGGCACCCCCGGTCGGCGGCGGCGCGGCCACCGCGGGGTACAACCCCGTCATCTTTGGCGCGCCAACCGCCAGTCCCGGCTCCTTCCAGATGCAGCCGGTGACCCAGAAGGTGGATGTCAGCGATGCGATGATG
>JAPLPI010000028.1 GCA_026400305.1 Alphaproteobacteria bacterium
GGCAGCCCCGCCTATGACCTAATTTCACTGACCAAGGATGCCCGTCGTACCGTGTCGCCGGAACTGGCGGAGATTGCCACCCAACACTACCTCGCCACCATGGCGGCGCAGGACATGGCGCCGGACGTGGAAGCCTTCCGTCATGAAGTGTCGGTAATGGCGGCCCAGCGCACTGTCAAAATTCTGGGCATCTTCGCCCGCCTCTACAAGCGCGATGGCAAGCCGCGCTACCTCGCCTTCCTGCCGCGCTTGTGGACCTATCTGGACCGCGACCTGGCGCATCCGGCGCTGGCCGACCTGCGCGCCTGCTATGATCGCGTGATTCCGCACGACAACCGCGCATTGGAGGCCATGTGAGTAATGTCGCCGCGGCGATGATTATGGGCGCGGGTCTTGGTACCCGCATGCGCCCTTTGACCGACCACCAGCCCAAGCCGCTGGTGATGGTGGACGGCAAGACCTTGATCGATCATTCTATCGACCGGCTGGTGGCGGCCGGAGTGAACCGCATTGTGGTGAACCTGCACTACAAGGCGCAGATGCTGCGCGATCATTTGAGCAACCGCCGGGATGCCCAGATCGTATTCTCAGACGAGACCGAGCAGCTGCTGGATACCGGCGGCGGCGTGGTTAAGGCGATGCCGCATTTTTCCGGTGCGCCGTTTTTTATCATCAATTCCGATTCCATCTGGGTGGAAGGCACGAGTGCCGCGCTGCCCGCCATGATCGCGGCCTGGGACGAAGGCCGCATGGACGGGCTGTTGCTGCTGGCGCAGATGAAGACCGCGCTGGGCTATGAAGGCACCGGTGATTTCGCCCTCACCGCCGACAAGAACATTGTGCGCGCCCTAGGCGCGGTCCCGCCGCTCTATGCCTATCCCGGCGTGCAGATCGTGCATCCTCGGATGTTCGAAGGCGCGCCCGCCGGTGCCTTTTCCACCAATGTCATGTGGGACCGCGCCATCGCCGCGGGCCGGGTGTCCGGCACACTGCTGGATGGCGTATGGATTCATGTCGGCACACCCCAGGCACGCGACGAAGCCGAAGCCTATTTAAGGGCGCCCGCTTGAAGCAGCCCGCCGTCTTCAGCATCCGCCCCAGTGCGCATTTCGCGCGGAAACTGGCGCGGGGACTGATCGCGCGCGCCGGCGATGCCCCCCTGGCTTTGTCCTCGGCGGTGATCTACCTGCCGACCCGGCGCGCGGCGCGCGGTTTTGGTGATGCCTTTGCGCACGTCATGGGCGGAGCGGCGCTGCTGCCCCAGTTCCGCCCGCTGGGCGACAGCGACGAAGAAGAAATGTTGTTCAACGCCGCCAGCGAAGGGCTGGAACTGGCGCCCGCCATTGCACCCCTGCGGCGGCAATTGCTGCTGGCGCGGCTCGTGCGGCATTGGGATCGCGCGGCGCGCGGCGGCAACCTGTCGTTCGCGCAAAGCGCGGCGCTGGCCGACAGCCTGGCCAAGGTGATGGATGAAGTCGAAAATCAGGGCTGCGACCTCTCCAAAATGAAAGACCTGGCGCCGGAACATCTGGCCGAACATTGGGAAGGCGTCACCCGCTTCCTGGACGTGATCCGCAAACAATGGCCCGACATCCTGGCAGAGGAGAAAGTTCTCAATCCCGCCGCCCGCCGCGCCCAGGCAATGCGCGACCTAGCCAAGCGGCTAGAGGCCAAACCACCGCAAGGGTTTGTGATCGCCGCCGGTTCCACCGGCTCGCTGCCCGCGACCGCGGAGTTGCTGGCGGTGATCGCCCGCCTGCCCCAGGGCGCGGTGGTGTTGCCGGGTTTGGATCAGCAGCTAGACGACGAAAGCTGGTCGGAGCTCAATCCCGGCCATCCACAATTTGGT
>JAPLPI010000387.1 GCA_026400305.1 Alphaproteobacteria bacterium
CACTGCATTCAATGAAGATCTCAGTATCAGGCCCGGCGCCCTCCCGTGCCGCAGCCACCACATCGGACGCCCGGCTTAGGGCACCCGCCTCATTATTGCGCAGACCTTCTAAGGTGAAAGGATTGCATTTGAAGCCTGAAAAGCCGCGTCGTACAGCTTCACGCGCCGCCGCGTACGCCTCCTCCGGCGTAGCCATACCGCCAATCCAGTGGCTGGCATAGACCCGCAGCCTGTCGCGATGCGCCCCGCCAAGCAGTCGATGCACCGGCACCCCTAACCGCTTGCCTTCGATGTCCCATAGCGCCAAGTCCAACGCGCTCAGCGCCGACATAAACACGGCACCTCCGCGCCAGCGCCAAGTGTTGTACAGCCGGTGCCAATGCTGTTCAGGGCCAGCCGGATCAAGGCCGATAAGCTGTGCGCCGTATTCACCGATCGCGGTTTCTACACTTTCAAGGGCACCATGCAACGACGCCTCGCCCCAACCCACAACGCCATCGTCGGTGGAAATCCGCACCAAAAGCCAGTTGCACCAGTCAACCCAGAATTTGAAGGTCTCGATCTTTGTAATTTTCATGACAGTCCCTAGGCTCTCCCTCCCCCCAATATCACAACGGGGCGGGATCGGCGCTTTCTCCGAGCGATCCCCAGAAAGGAGCTTAAGAAAGCTATACCGATTGGTCAAAACCGGCCATTCGGCCTTGGTCAGCCCAATGTCCGCTATGCGCCAAAAGCGGGCATTCGGAGGCGGGCGGTTACCGTTTGATTACCAAGGCACAGGCTGGCCGCGCCAGTCGAAGAACCCCCCGTTAGCTTCCGCCGTGAGTTGATCGACAACGGCGAGCAGATGCCGGGCCGCCGCCATGGGAGGATGCGCCTCCAAACCGGCCGTTGCGAAGGGAGCAGACAGCGCTGTGGAGACGGTGCCCGGATGTAGGGCTACGCAAATAGCATTTGGCGATCGACGTCCCAATTCAACGGCCGCGGTTCGCACGAGCTGATTGAGAGCCGCTTTGGACGCTCGATAGGAATACCAACCACCCAGTCGATTATCGCCGATGCTCCCCACTCGGGCAGACAGTGTCGCGAAGACAGATTTTCCCGACTTAGGCAACCGCGGTAGCACATGCTTCATAACCATCGCGGGCCCGATCGCATTCAGCGCAAAGGCTCGCGCGATATTGGCCGCATCGAGTTGCCGCAAGCTCTTCTCGGGTCCCTGGCGATCATCATGAAGAAATCCTGTCGCATCGATCACCAGACGAAGATCACCTAGATCAGCGGCGAACGCCGCGGCACGTTCGAGACTGCCCTCGTCCAGAAGGTCGATCGCTGGTTGAGTGCTGCGGCTGAATGAGACAACATTCTTGAATATTCCCGCGGCCTGGATGGCTTCGACCAACGCCCTTCCAATACCGCCACCAGCGCCAAAAACGACCGCCACACCGGCCTGGGGAAACGACCCAAGGTGAACACTGTCAGCCGTTTCGTCTTCTGATTCAAATTGCCACGTCACCAGAACTTGGCTCCGCGGATGGCCGCCCGAAGCACTAGAGCTAAACCAAATAAATGGGAAATGAACGGACGAACCGGAAGAAAGATCCTGTAGCCCCACTCCAAGGCAATCAGGACACCCGGCAGAGACGCGGCACGCGCTGCCCAGCTCCATCTGGGCAAACAGGTCCAGACCTCGACGAATGCGGCCGCGCCGGAAAGAACGCGCCCATCGCTTGCGAGGACATGGAAGCGCTTCATTGCGCGCTCTCGGGTAATTCCTTCCGGGGGTACGGCGCCGTTTTCAGAAATATCGACAAAACAAAGAGCGCGGTCTTCATCATTACTTCGATAGTACATGATCTCCGCCCGACACAGGGGACAGGAGCCATCAAAAAATAACGTCGATTTCGGAAGATGTGACACCACGCTGATCTCCCAAACGTCCAATCGTTAGTTGATCAGAACCGGAGTTTTACGAATATATCTATTGCGGTGATAGATAGGCTCGCCCTTACTAGAAATTTTCTGTCGTCGCATGGTTGGACACTAGACCATGTCCTCCAATCCTGCTTCTGGTCTCGTTTGCAAGTTTCCGGTGTAGCTACAATTTAAGCCGTGTTCCTTCCGAACGATCCTCTCAGAGGACCGCCCCCTCGCGTTGGATGGCAACCCAAGCGGTTATTTTCTTGCCGACTCTGATCGGCAGCACGCGCCAGTACATGATGAAGGGTGTGCCATCTTTCTTATAGTTTATCGCCTTGCCTTCAAACTTTCCGCCCGACTTCAGCGCGTCGGAAAGCCTCGCAATAACCTT
>JAPLPI010000375.1 GCA_026400305.1 Alphaproteobacteria bacterium
ATTAGGGCGGGGGCTGGTCGTATTCATTTTTCAAGTATTTGGTTCGTAGCGAAGTTCAGGAAGCTGGGGTTGCACGAGCTAAGCCATCGTAAGCGTCAAGCATTCTCTCACGCCAAGTAGCTATCGAACTATTAGTGGGGATCAGTGAAATCGGACTAGACACCCGCGCCCATTGGAAGGCGCTGAAGGCGACATGGTCAGCATAGCTAGGCGTGTCACCGGCAAGAAAGGCTTGTTGTCCCAAGGTGCTGTTCAGCGGCTGCAGCACCCGTTGCAGGGCTTCGATGTTAGCCACTTGCGCGGTGGCGAGGTTCTCGAAAGTGGTTCCGAAAGCCGCCTCGCGCGTCGTCCGAAAATAATCCATATCCTGTGGGTGCAGTATTTTCGCAAGATCGGAAATAATGGCGCGGGCTATTGCCAGGTGAAGGGTCTCGCTAGTCCATTGATTGACAAATCGCGCCAGCGAGCGCCCTACGGCACTACCAAACAGCGACGGACGGTCAGGGTAGGTATCCTCCAGATATTCGGCGATCACCCAGCTGTCCACAACGCAATGATCGCCATCGACCAAAACTGGAACTTTCCCCTGACCGGAAAATGCAATGGCGGCTTTATCTGTGAAGCGCCACGCGACCGTCTCCACTGGCAACTGTTTGTGGGCGAGTGCGAGGCGAACGCGCCAACAATAGGGACTGAAGCGTGCCAACTCATTGGCGCCAGCAAGATCATAGAGGCGCATTGTGTTGCTCATGCTAGTGCTCCCGCACGTTGGTTAAAAAGCAGGTCGCGCGACAGATCGGAAATAATCGGCGCCTTGTTGATCGAGAGGGCCTGCAATCGTATTTGGAATATTTTTCTATTGTGGAGAATGCTTGCCCTGAAAGACTGGAACCATAGAGACCGGGTCTGTACAGAGTGCAAAAAATTCATCTCAAAACTGTCGGGGGGCTCAATAATTCGGTAACCAAAGTAATAGTCGCTTATGGCGGTATTTTTCTGGTGGCAGAAAATTTGCACTTTCCGAAAAGTTTCGAACTTGGCACTGGTGAATGAGATGATCGCAGCCGGCTGGGTGGCGCACCCGTCCTGCATCGATCCGGGCAAGCTTGATCGCAGCTTCGCTGGACGCCACTTGGCCTCAGCGTTCCGGCAGGACCTTCCGAGCGAAATCGTTCTCTGCGGCGAAAACGGGGAGTTTCACACCGTGGTTTCGCCCGACCCCATGTACCGAAATCCGATTGAAGTTTTGGTTGCCTAGGTTGTCGAGCGGGAGGGCTATGTGTTCGCGGATGTCGAACCCGTGAACCCGTGAACCCGTAGTCTCAACCGTTCTTCAGAGATGCCATGTCAATCACGAAGCGATACTTCACATCGCTCTTGAGCATGCGGGCATAGGCCGTCTCGATGTCCTGCATCTTGATCATCTCGATGTCCGAGGTAATGCCGTTCTTGGCGCAGAAATCCAGCATCTGCTGGGTCTCTGGTATGCCGCCGATCAGCGAACCGGCGATTGCCCGTCGCTTGAACACTAGGTTGAACACGGCGGGCGAGGGGTGCGGGGTGGCCGGCGCGCCCACTAGCGCCATGGTGCCGTCACGCTTCAACAGGGACGTAAAGGCATCCAGATTGTGCGACGCCGCCACGGTGTTGAGGATCATGTCGAAGCTGTTCAGGTGCTTCTTCATCTGGGCTTCGTCTTTCGACACCACCACTTCATCGGCGCCCAGGGCATGGCTCAGCTTCACGCCCATGTGACCCAGACCGCCGATGCCCACGATGCCGACCTTCTTGCCGGGACCGGCGCCCCAATGCTTGAGGGGCGACCATGTTGTGATGCCGGCGCACAGCAGCGGAGCCACCGCGGCCAAATCTTTCTCGGCGTGGTTGATGGCCAGCACGAAATGCTCGTCCACCGTGATGGCGGCGCTGTAGCCGCCCAGGGTGTTGGGTCCGCCGCCTACGGGGCCGTTATAGGTGCCGGTGAAGCCTACCGGCCCGTCGCAATATTGCTCCAGCCCCTCATTGCACTGAGAACAGGTGCGGCAGCTGTCCACCATGCAGCCGACACCGACGATCTGGCCCGCCTTGAAGCGGTTGACCTCTTTTCCGACCGAAGTCACCTTGCCGATGATCTCGTGCCCGGGCACGCAAGGGTACTGGGTTCCCGGCCATTCGGCGCGCGCGGTGTGCAGGTCGCTGTGGCACACGCCGCAGAACAGGATTTCGATTGCCACATCCTTGGGACCGGGCTCACGGCGCTCGATGGTGTGGGGGGCGAAGGGCGTGGTGGCCGACTGGGCGGCAAAGGCTTTGGTCTGCATGGAAACTCCTGCATGGGCGGGGCTGACCCGCCTCAAATATGTCGAAAATGTGCAGGGTTAAGAGGATTGCGGCGTTTGGTCCGCCTCGCTGCCTTGACGCACTGCAGCAACGAACTTACCACCCCCAGCAGTGAAGCCAAGGATTTTCAGGTATGCGTGTCGATCAGATTCCGGTGGGAAAAAATGCACCCGATGACGTCAATGTCATCATCGAAGTGCCGATCGGCGGCGAACCCATAAAGTATGAGCTCGACAAGGCCTCAGGCGCGCTGGTGGTGGACCGTTTCCTCTATACCGCCATGCGCTATCCGGGCAATTACGGCTTTATCCACCACACGCTTTCCGGCGACGGCGATCCGGTCGATGTTCTGATCGCCAACACCCGCGCCATTGCGCCCGGCGCGGTGATGAGCGTGCGGCCCGTTGGCGTGCTGCTGATGGAAGACAATGCCGGCATGGACGAGAAGATCGTGGCGGTGCCGTCCTCGCACATCACCCAGCGCTTCGATGGCGTGACAAATTACAGCGATCTGCCGGACATAACCGTCAAGCAGATCGAGCATTTTTTCGCCCACTACAAGGATCTGGAGCCCGGCAAATGGGTCAAGATCATTCGCTGGGGCGATGCGACTGAAGCCAAGAAGATGATCGTTGACGGCGTGGCGCGGGCGAAGGCCTAAGGCCTTAATCGCCCCACCTTGGCGGCGGCGGCAGCGTATTCACCAGGCTCGACAATCCATCAGTATAGCCTTTGCGCAGTCTCGCCCAGTATGAATCGTCTTCCTTCAGCATCGTCATGTTGCTTGTGGTGAAGCTGTTGGTCTCATAGCGCATGATGTCGATAGGCGGGCCGCAGGACAGGTTGGAGCGTAAGGTGGCGTCGAAGGAGAGAAGCGCTAGCTTGGCGGCCTGGTCCAGAGAACAATCCGGCGCCAGGGCGCGGTCCAGGATCGGCTTGCCATACTTGGTCTCGCCAATCTGCATGAAGCAAGACCGCAAGGACGCTTCAATGAAATTGCCGGCCGAATAGATCTGGAACAGCCGCGGCGTCTCGCCCTGGATCTGGCCGCCCACCAGGAAGCTGCCGGTGGGATCGCCGTATGGGGTCACCGAAGGGCCGTCGCGCGCGATCACTTCGCGCAGCTTGTCGCCAACGATGCGGGCGACTTCATACATGGTGGGCGCGGCATGCAGATCATGGGCATAGCCGGTTCCCAGCGCCTCACGCAGCTGTGTGTTTACCGATTGGGTAGTGGCTAGGTTGCCCGCCGACAGGATGGCGATGACCCGTGTGCCCGGCTGGCTGATCAGCTCAAACTTGCGTACCC
>JAPLPI010000066.1 GCA_026400305.1 Alphaproteobacteria bacterium
CGGTGGCGCGCGGCGAAGCCGAGTATGGCGTCACCCTGATCAGCGAGATGCTGCCCAATGCGGGGGTGACCGTCTGGCCGCTGCCGGACGCGCTGCAAATGACCACCATCTATACCGCTGCCATCACCAACGATGCGCAGAATGCAAAAGACGCGCAGGCGATGTTGGACGACCTTCGCGGCACCAAGGGACACGACGCCAGCATCAAAGCCGGACTAAAACCGGTTTCGCACTAGACCAACCAGGAGACGCTTCAATGGATCGCCGCAAATTCTTTTCCGTTACCAGCGCCAACGCTGCCGCCATTGCCACCGGCAGCATGCCGGCCGCAGATGCCGCGCCCGCCAAGCAGGCGGGCAAGCTGCTACCACTGAAAGTCCGGCTGGGTCACCAGTTCGGCACCCTGACCGACAAAAGCGCTGCCTGGGTCGCCCGCTATGGCGTGGACGGCATCTGCACCAGCCCGGAGGTCACCGATCCGTCACGGCTTTATCCGACCCCGGAAGAAATGCGCAAGATGCTGGATCTGGCGAGCAAGTGGAAACTCAAGGTCGACCTCGTGGACAGCGTGCTGCTCACGTCATCCCATATCGACCGGGAAAAGAGCCCGGCCATCATGCTGGCACAAAGCCCGCAACGCGACCGTGATATCGAGTCGTTCCAGAATCATATCCGCACCTGCGCCGCCACGGGGATCGGGACCATCAAATACAATATGTCCTTGTTGGGCGTTGTGCGCAGCGAGCAGGTACCGGGGCGCGGCGACACCATGTATGAAAAGTGGAACGCCAAGGAAGCGCTAGCCAAGAACCCGCCGCTGACCAAGGCCGGTACCGTCAATGCCGATGCCTTCTGGGAGCGTATCGACTATTTCCTCAAGCGCGTCGTGCCGGTGGCCAATGAGAACAAGGTCCGCATCGCCTGTCATCCCCAGGATCCCGGCACGCCACCGGAGGGGTATCAGGGCATCACCAACGTGCTGGGCACCATCGACGGGATGAAGAAATTTATCAGCATGTATGAAAGCCCCTATCACGGCTTCAATTTCTGCCAAGGCACGGTTTCGGAAAATCTGGTCAATCCGAAGGAAGAGATTTTCGACGTCATCCGCTATTTCGGCGGCCGCAAGAAAATCTTCAATGTCCATTTCCGCAACATCAAGGGCGGCCGCAACAACTTCGTCGCCGAAATATTTCCCGACGATGGTGACATAGACTTCGTCAAAGCGCTCAAGGTCTATCGCGAAGTCGGCTATGAGGATTTGTTGATGCCCGACCATGCGCCCGTCGTGCCGGGCCAGCCAGACGCTGCTCGCGAAAACTTCCCCTTCGAGTTCGGTTATATTCGCGGACTGATCGAGGCCGAGCGGCACCTGATCTGATCGGGTTTTTCGAGCGTAGGGAGCGCTGCCGGAAACGGCGGCGCTCTTTTTTTTGCGCGCGCGGCGAAAACCCGTTCATGGAGATGAACGACTGTACCGTTTGGCACAGCAAAAACCCGCCCCTCACGGGCATGCGCGCTTTTTGGTGCGCGCTATAAACGATTTTTTTGCCGATTTGCGCCACCTCGCTTGAAAAGAAAACTAATCGGCGCAGCCTACCCACACAAGAGCGCGGCCTGGGGCTGGGCTCCTCGGAATAGAGAAAAATCATGTGAGGGATCACGAGGGCCGCGCTGGCCGCCGCCTTGCTGAACTGCCGCCTGCAGGCTGCTTCGGCGGACGTAAATTCCACGGGACAATGGCTGAAGGACGACGCCTATTCGGTGTACGGCGTCGACGCTGCGACCGGCGACACTGTGAGCTGTACCGGTTCGTGCGTGGATGTCTATGCCGAGGGGCTGGGCACCGCCACCTTCACCCACGACTGTCAGCCGCGCGATTCCTATTACCGCTGGTAACGAGCGGCTTCCGAGTGATTATTCGACCCGTTCCAGCTTGCCAATCATCACCACATAGGCCAGCGCACCCATCACCGCGATGGTGGCGACATAGGCAAATCCCAATCCGATATAGCCGGCTTGCGCGAGGTAGCCGAAGACTAGCGGCGTGCAGATGCCTGATAGGTTGGAGATGCCATTGAAGGTGCCGCCGGTAAGACCGATCAGGTGGCGCGGCGCCACATGGCTGATCAGCGACCAGCCGATGGAAGCCATGCCGTTGCCGAAAAACGCCAGGCACATGAAGGCGATCACCGCTTCGGGGCTTTCCACGAAATTGGCGCCTAGAATGCTGGACGACAGCAACAGCCCGACAATGATGGGGGTTTTGCGCGCCAAGCCCAGGCTCCTGCCACTGCGCAGGATGCGGTCGGAGGCGAAACCCGAAAGCTGAACGCCGATAAAGGCCGCTATGAAGGGCAGTGCGACGTAGAGCGGGGTCTTGAGCACACTGAGGTGGCGATAGGTGATCAGATAGGTGGGAAACCAGGTCAGGAAGAACCACTGGCAGGAGGTGACGGCGAACTGGCCGATATAGACGCCCCACAATTTGCGATACTTGAACACGGTGAACAGGTCGTCCCAGGCGAAGGGGCGCTTCTTGCTGGCCGAGCCCAGATCCACCAGCCCGCCGCCGGACTGTATGAGTTCGACTTCCGCCGCATTGGCGCGAGAATCGCGCGGATTGCGATAGAAAAGCCACCACACCACGCCCCAGATCAGCCCGCCGACGCCGGTGACGTAAAAGACCGACCGCCAGCCATGCACCGCTTCCAGTTGCAGGAGCAGCGGCTGCAGCAAGGCCAGGCCGATGAATTGCGCGGAGGTGTAAAAGCCGATGGCGCCGGCCCTTTCGCGATCGGGAAACCAGGATGTCACCACCTGGTTGTTGATGGGATATGACGGCGCTTCCAGCGCGCCGATCAGCAGGCGCAGGCAAAACAGGGAAATGAAGCTGCCGACAATGCCCAGGAAGACCGTGGACAACGACCACAGGATCAGGATAGCGGGATAGAAGTATCGCGGCCGGATACGGTCAACCAGCCAGCCGCTGGGCATCTGGAACAAGGCATAGGTCCAGCCGAAGCCCGACAGGATCCAGCCCATGTCCTTGGGACTGATGCCCAGCTCCTTGCCCATCATCGGCGCGGTCAGCGAGATGTTGCCACGGTCCAGGAAGGTGATGGCCACGCAGACAAAGATCATCAGCATCACCACGCGGCGATGGCGGGTCGGTTTTTCGGCCATGTCTAAAGTCATCTCACCACTCCGCAAAAGAACCGTCTTCATGCTGCCAGGACGGCGGGCGCCAGCGATGGCCGATGGCCACGCCGCGCGCGACCGCGTCTTCATTGATGGTAATCCCAAGTCCCGGCCCGGATGGAATCGCCACATAGCCATCGGCATAGGCGAACACCGCCGGGTCGCTGACATATTCCAGCAAGGCGTTGGACTTGCCGTAATGCACGCCCAGGCTCTGTTCCTGGATCACGGCATTGTAGCAGACCGCATCCAGTTGGAGGCAGGCGGCCAGGGCGATGGGACCCAGCGGACAATGCAGCGCCAGGCCCACATCATAGGCTTCCGCCATGGCGGCGATCTTGCGGGTTTCGGTGATGCCGCCGGCATGAGAAGGATCGGGCTGGATGATGTCCACCAGCCCCTCGCTGAGAATTTTCTTGAAGTCCCAGCGCGAGAACAGCCGCTCGCCCAACGCGATGGGCGTGGCGGTGTGATTGGCGATGTCCTTCAATGCCTCGACATGCTCGCTTAGCACCGGCTCCTCGATGAACATCAGGTGATAGGGATCCAGTTCCTTGGCGAGCTGCTTGGCCATGGGCCGATGCACCCGGCCATGGAAATCCACCGCGATGCCGAAGTCCGGGCCCATCGCTTCGCGCAAGGTCGCCACCCGTTCGACCGCCGCATCCAGCTTGGTGTGGCTGTCGAGGAAAGAGAGTTCTTCGCATGCCAGCATCTTGATAGCGTCGAAGCCCTTGGCGGCGACTTCCTTGGCGCCCTTGACGATATCGGCCGGCCGGTCGCCGCCGATCCAGCTATAGACCTTCATCTTGTGGCGCACCGGCCCGCCCAAGAGGGCATGGACCGGCTGGTTCAGAACCTTGCCCTTGATGTCCCACAGCGCCTGGTCGATCCCGGCCAGCGCGCTCATGTGAATGGCGCCGCCCCGGTAGAAGCCGCCGCGATACAGCACCGTCCAATGGTCCTCGATGGCCGCAGGATCTTTGCCGACCAGATAATCGGACAGCTCGGCGACGCAGGCAGCCACGGTTTCGGCGCGGCCCTCCACCACCGGCTCGCCCCAGCCAGTGACGCCTTCATCGGTCTCGATCTTCAGAAACAGCCAGCGCGGCGGCACCACATAGGTGGTGAGCTTGATGATTTTCATGAAAAGTCCGTCCCAAACGCGGCTTTTTTCAAGCCTTGTGACAGACAGTGACGGGCTTTTGAGGTGCGTGCAAGTTTGTCGCAGTGGCAAGGCGCACCACTGAAATCTTCAGCTCAGGGGCCTATATTCTCGCCATGAGCGACGCCGAGATCGACCTGAAAACCGCTGCCCGCCGCGCCCTGCTCGGCCGTTGCCCCTGTTGCGGCAAGGGCAAGCTTATGCGGTCCTATCTCAAGCAGGTGGAGAACTGCGCCGCCTGCGGCGAAAGCTTCGGTCAGATCCGCGCCGACGATGCTGCGCCGTGGCTGACCATCATCCTGGTCGGGCATGTCTTCCTACCCTTCGCCTTCATGGTGAACCTGGAATGGATGCCGACCTGGGCCGCGATGGTATCGCTGTCGGCGCTGTTCGTCGGCATCTCGCTGGCCATACTGCCACGCGCCAAAATGCTGTTCATCGGCGTGCTGTGGCAAACCCGCGCCCCCGGCTACAAGCCGGTCGAACTGGTCGAGACCATCTGATTATTTCGCGCCGATCTCTTTGAGATAATCGGCGGTGACCGTGCCCCTGTCCTTCGCGATGGGCATCAGGGTCGGATAGAACTGCACAAAAGTCGTGTCCACCACGCCATGCTCCTGGTGACAGGAATAGCAG
>JAPLPI010000181.1 GCA_026400305.1 Alphaproteobacteria bacterium
GCCAGTTCCGAGTGCATGTAAATCGGGCCCGGCTGGTCAGTACCGGCCACGATGCGACCACCGGCATTCAGCACATCCATGATCTGCTTGCCGGTGCCTGAAAGGTCCGGCGCGGGCTGCGGGCCCAATATCTGCTGCTTCAGCCAGGGCGGGTCCATTGCCAGGCGCGGATCGTCGCGCATGGCGGGCTCATCAGCCAGAAGCAGACGCATGCTGGGGAACAGGGTCGGCGTCATGGTCATGTGCGCCGCCCCCAGGATGCTGGACACGTCCTTGTAGCTGCGCCCCAGCGTCATCTTGGGCGAATAGCCGCGCCGCGAGGTGCCCTCGGTATGTTCCATGCTGTCGATACCGTTGAAGGCAGACGGATAGACTTCATGGCTGGATGCCGGCACGCCGATGCTGTGGCCGAATTCCACGATATGGCGCTGCTGGATATCGGGCATGCGGACATAACTTTTGAGCATGTCGAAGCCCAGGATGCGGGCCCGCTCCAGCTCCATTGCCAGATGGGCGTTGGACGAGATGGCAATGCCCATCTTGTAATAGACACGCTGCCATTCCATCAGATGGCCCGTGTCGTAGATGCGCGGCGAAACGCGGATGCCAGCGTCCGACGCCTCGCGGTCCTCCACCGCTTCATACGGCAACCCGCCCGGGCTGCGGATGGTGGTCACGCCATAGGCCAGGAATTCGCGGCCCTGCTGTTCACCGGAGTCGCTCTGGCGGTGGGTGTGAAAATCGATCAGTCCCGGCATGGCGGTCAGCTGCGGCGCCTCGATGGTCGCGCGACCTTTCCCATGCTGCGCCACGGCGGTGATGCGGTTGCCGTCGATTGTGATATCAACATCGTTGCGCGCGGTTTTGGAAACGCCGTCCACCAGCTTGCCGACATGCACGACCATGTGCGTCCTGGGCACATGGTCGCGATAGCTCAGGTTCAACGGCACCGTCTGGACATCACCCGTCTCACTGTCCAGCAGCCGCAGCCTATCGTTGGACTGGTACAGGATGTGCCGGCTGTCGCCGGCCCAGCTGGGGGCATAGGCAATCTCGTTCGTGATGCGGCGCGGCGCGCCCAGCGGCTCGCCCGCCGCCGACACCGGGAACACCGACAGGTAGCCCTCATACACGGCCAGCATGCGCGTGCCATTGGGCGACCAGACCGGACCGTTCCAGCCGCGGCTGTCGATGGATAGATTTGGCACCGGCGCATACCATTTGTCGTCGCTGGCCGTGGCGGGACCGGCAGAGGACATGGACAGAAGCTGGTTGGTGCCTTCGCGGTACTTGGCCGAATAGGGCGAAACCATCGCCACCATCACGCGCTTGCAATCCGCAGACCAGGTGGGCGCGCCCGGGGCAAAGATGGAATCATGGATCTTGGTGATGTTGCCGCTTGCAACATCGAGCACCGCGATGCTGGACCGCCGCCACATGCCATCCACGTCAAGATAGGCGATACGCTTGCCGTCCGGCGAGAAAGTGGGCGAGATCGGCTGGGCTGACCGATGCGTGATCTGGCGTTCTGCGCCCGTGCGCATGTCGCGCAGCCACAGCTGCAGCAACCCGCCCGCCTTGTCCGATGTGTAAGCCAACCAATTGCCGTCCGACGACCAGGCGGGGTCGGTGTCAAAGGCGGCATCATGGGTCAGATTCTTCGGCGTGCCGCCCGTCACCGGCATCAGATAGATGTCGCCCAGCGCGGCGAAGACGATGGACTTGCCGTCCGGCGACAGCATGGGCCGCACGATGCCCAGCGCCTTGCGCGGCGCCTGGCTGGTGAAGTCGCGCTTCTTGCGGACATAAGTGCCGCTGACCGGCGTGACTTCCAAAGTGGCGGTGAAGGGAATGGTCTGGACGTTGCCGCTCAAGTCACGTTTGCGAATTTTGCCGTCCGAGACATAGAAGAATTCGTTCCGCGACAGGAAGCTGGGCCGGAACGGAAAAACATGCTCGTCGCCGGTGATGTTTCGGCCATCCACCTCCAGCCAACCATTCGCGCCATCAACGCCATGGGCGATCACCTCGCCGTCCCAGCTTGCAGCATCAATCCGCGCGGCGGTGGTCACCAGCCGGCGCTCCTCACCGCCAGTTGAATACACCGCATAAACGCCCTTACCATTGTCGCGGGTCGAGACAAAGGAAATCTGCCGGTCGTCCGGAGACCAGCTTGGCATCGTGTCCTCAGCCGGGTTTCGGGTGACTTGCCGTATGGCGCCGCTCTTCAAGTCCAGCGTGAAGATATTGATGTCGCTGCCCAGCGAGCTGCCGCGATCCGACGAAAAGGCGATCTTTGTGCCGTCATGGCTATAGACCGGCTCGCGGTCGTCGAACGCGCCCTGGGTCAGCTGGTGCTGGTTCGAACCGTCGGGATTGATCGCACATAGGTCATAGCCGCCATCACGATAGGCGAAGAAAGCAATGGTCTTGCCGTCCGGCGACCAAACCGGCTGGCGCGCATCATTGAACACATCGGTGATGCGCCTAGCAGTTCCGCCACTGGCGGGCAGCACCCAGATGCTGCCCTGCAGGTCAATCGCCAGCATCTTGCCGTCGGGCGAGACCGACACCGACATGGAGGTGCCCTCGTCCACCGTGACCGATACCGGCTTGGGCGGCACAGGTACCGCGGCGCTGGCGATACCGCCCAGGCACAGCAAAGTCGCCAACACGATCAGGTTGCGATTCATGGACGGCCGTGGTTCATCTCAAGCCGAGTTTGCCTATGACTTGAGACGGTAGGCAATAAACCCGTCGCCCGCCCCGGTGCCAAAGCTCGACGCGCCACCCGCATTGATCAGGACATACTGCTTTCCGTCCCGCCCCAGATAGGTCATGGGCGTGGCGTGGCCGCCGGCGGGCAGCTTGGTTTCCCACAACACCTTGCCGCTCGCCTCGTCCACGGCCCGGAAATACTTATCCTGGGTAGCGCCGATAAAGATCACCCCGCCACCGGTGACGATGGAGCCGCCGATATTGGGCGTTCCCAGCCGCAGCGGTAGGCCCAGCGACACGCCGAAGGGCCCGCTGTTGGCGGCATTGCCCAGCGGGTGCTGCCACAACAGCTTCTGGGTCTTCAGGTCCACCGCCGCCAGATAGCCATAAGGCGGCCGCTGGCAGGGGATGCCCAGGGGCGTCAGGAATCCGTCAAAATGGAGGCCATAGGGCGTGCCTTCCATGGCCGCGCCGCGATAGGGCGACTTGAACGCCGCCTTGCTACGCGGATCGCGGGTGGTAAATAGGTGCTCGCGATTGGCCTGTTCTCGCGAAATCAACTCATCCCAATCGGCCAACAGGTTGGAATTGACCACCACAACACCGCGGCCTTCATCCACCGACACGCTGCCCCAATCGATGCCGCCCAGTTCCCCTGGTGTGCGCACCGACGACCCGAAACGCAGCGGCGTAAACATGCCGTGATAGGTCGCCTGGCGGAAGCGGATGCGGCAATAGACCTGATCGAAGGGGGTCACGCCCCACATGTCCTTCTCGGTCAGATCGTTGCCGATGAAGCTGGGCATTCCCACCGAATAAGGTTGGGTGTGCGACCAGCGCTCGCCCGGAATGGTGGAGGCGGGAACGGGACGTTCCTCGACCTTGGTCAACGGCTTACCCGTGCGGCGATCCAGCACGAACAGCTGACCGGTCTTGGTCGGCTGGATCAGGGCGGGTACATTACCGCTTACTGTCGGGAAGTCCGCCAGCACCGGTTGGGCCGCAAGGTCATAGTCCCAAAGATCGTGATGCACCGCCTGGAACACCCAGCGCACCACGCCGGTATCGGCTTCCAGCGCCACCACCGCGACCGAGAAACGGTCATTCTCCGGCGTACGCTGCAAGCCCCAATAGTCTGGGCTGCCATTGCCCATTGGCACATAGACCAGGCCCAGCGCCTCGTCGCCGCTGAAGGCAGTCCAGCTGTTGGGAGTGGACGCTGTATAGGTCTGACCCGACGCCAGCGGGGCGTGCTGATCCGGCTTACCCGGATCGAAGGCCCATTTCAGAACCCCGGTGACCGCGTCATAACCACGGATAACACCGGGCGGCACGCGAGTGGACGCATTGTCAATGATGTAGGACCCGATGATCGCGGTGCCGTGCACGATGGCCGGCGGCGAAGTCGGGTTGATCCATCCGCGGGTAGCAGGCTCCAGCCCTTCGCCTTCGGAAAGATCGACAGACCCATCCTTACCGAAGCCGTGGCAGGTCTCTCCCGTCCGGGCATCGACCGCGATCAGCTTGTTGTCGACCGTGCCCAGAAGGATGCGTGTGGGACATTCGCTGACCCCCGTGGGGGCGCGAAAGAAGCTGACGCCGCGGCAAACGCCACGACCGCCGGCGGACATGTCGATCTTGGTGTCGTGACGCCACAGCTGCTTGCCGGTCACCGGGTCGAGCGCAAAGATCGCGCTATGGGGCGTGCAGCCATACAGCATGCCATCCACCATCAGGGGCGTGGTTTCCATCTGGTGCGCGGAATGCTTGTCGGGCGCCTCAATCCCCGCATGATAGGTCCAGGCCTCTTCCAGCTTTGCGGCATTGGCGGGCGTGATCTGGGCCAGCGATGAATAGCGCGTGCCCTTCTGGTTGCTGCCGTAATGCGTCCATTCGCCCTTCTGTGCGACGGGCGTCGCAGCGGCGAGTTCGGCGGCAGGCATCTTATCGTGCGCGGTTAACACGACACCGCCGGCGACAACCGTCAGCAACGCGAAGCCGGCCAGCGCCAGCTGCCGGGCACCCTGGCCCAGCATCAGCAGCCACAGGGCGGAAAACGCGAGGAACACCAGACGGGGCATCAGGGCCCAGCCATCCAGCCCCACTTCCCAAAGCGACCAGCCGATGCTGCCCAGAAAAACAAGCCAGAACAGGGTGGTGCCGGCAGGATTAGCCCGAAGCACCATCACCGCCGAGACCAGGATCAGCACACCGGCGACGGCGTAATACAGGGAGCCGCCCAGCCAGGCCAGGTACAAACCCGGAACCGCCATGCCCAGACCGGTCAGCAGTAGAAAAATAAAGGAAAGTATCCGCATGTTGCCCCGCGGTTGATGAACCCCAAGACGCAGGGTTAGCACAGATACACGGGATTTCCGACTCCGGCCTTAGGCCCACAGGCGGCCATGCGGGTTTCGGCCACGCCCTTGGTGAAGCCCTGAAAAATGGCGATCAGTTCTTCCACATCCACATGCTTGGTGGCGCCGGCGGTAAAACGATACTGTCAGAAGCAGGTGATATGCTGCATAGTCCCAACCTTCTCGCCAATCTCCAGGAACAGATTGGGCGCGCCCAGCAGAAATTCGCGGAACAGCCTGGGGTTCTTCTCCTCGATCATGTCATCATAGGCTTTGTCATAGACGCTGATGATGCGGCGGATTTCGTCGCTGGTAGCCTTGGCGCCATGCAGGATCTGGCTCTTCCCCCCTTCCAGGGTCGCCCGCTCATCACCCAGCAGCTTGCCGGCCGGCCGGTTAGTCTTTATGTCGCGCAGCGCCCGGATCAGCTCAGGTCCAGGATGATGCAATCAAAAGCGGTTTCTTCGGCCGGCAGGAACAGCTTGCCTTCCAGGCGAAGCTTCAGACGCTGATCGGCTCGTTGTTCAGACGCCAAGTCCGGTGCCTTCTGCGCGGTCATGCTCATGTAATCAAACCACACATCCCTGTTGCTTTTTGTAACCTCAAGAATAAGCGCAGCGTAAACGGGATCTCATAACATAGAGTTTTCTGTTACGTACCACAGGAACTTTTTCGGACACGCCGGAATAGGCTCGGGCGCGAAAATACGGTTAATGAATTATGAGATGATTGTGAAGGCGCGCGCCCAAGCTAACCGCGCTACTTGATCTTGCCGCGCGCAGTGACCTTCCACACCGCTTCAATACTGTCCCCCCGCAGGGCGACAATCTCTTCATGCAGGTGGATGGTGGTATCGGTGTAGCCCGGCACGAACTGGATTCGGTCGCCGATATGGGGCTTTGGACTGGCTGCTTCCAGCTCCAGCTGGCCATGCTCCGCTGACAGCTTGAGAGATGCCACCGGCGGCACATCCAGCGCGCGCGGCATCCCAGCATCCCAGCTCATCGCCTTGCGGCCCGCATCCACCACCACGCGAGTAGGATTGGGGCGGCTGATGACGGTGGTCAGGATGGTCAGCGATTGCGGCAAGGTCACGCCAAAGTGCAGGCGGTAATGTTCGTCATTGAATATGGCACCTCCGATCTGCACCTCGGTGACACCCGGTCGCTGCATGCAATAGAGCAAGGTTCCGGTACCGCCGGCACTGACGATGGACACAACGTGCCCCGCCGCACGGCAGGCATCCGCGCTGGCGGTCAGCATGCCGAGGGCCTCTGCCGTGGTCTTTTCCTTGAGCGCCTGATCTGGAATGGCAGCGGCATGCACTTCCCAGCTCATCACCCCGCAAAAGCGCAAGTTGGGATGACGCGCGATTTCGTTGGCCAAAGCGACAGCGGGCAAACCCGGTTCGACGCCTGCCCGGTTCATGCCGGTGTTGACCTCGATTACCACCCGTAATTTTTTGCCACCGGCCGCCAGTTCCGCGACATTCTCTTTGCTGTCCACCGAGACGATGACGTCAGCACGATCTAGCAATTGCATCAGCCGCGTGATCTTCAGCGGCCCGACGATCTGGTTAGCGATCAGGATGTCGGTGATGCCGGCATCAGCCAGAACTTCGGCCTCGCCCAGCTTGGCGCAAGTAACGCCGATGGCGCCGGCCGCGATCTGTTTCTTCGTAATCTCGACAGTCTTGTGGCTCTTGAAATGCGGCCGCCAGCTCACGCCATAATCGCGGCAGCGTCCCGCGATAAATGCGACATTGGCCTCCATCTTATCCAAGTCCAAAAGCAGCGCCGGAGTGTCTATCTGCTCCAGGATCATGTTTCGATTCGACGTGTTCGGCCGGTCATAGGGCTGGTTATCCTCTTATGAACAAAGTGTGTCGGAGACGCCCGGCGGGGTCAAACGGTAACGTCCGTGTACGCATCATAATTTGCGTGGTAAAGTAGCATGCTATGAGACGACGTCATCGCGAGATCAAAGACCACAGCGCCCTCTTTGCACACACAAAATCTGCGATACGCTACAAATATTCTGGGAGAAAACAATGAAAACTACTTTGCGCGTAGCCTTTTGCCTTGCTGCTGCTTGTACGGCACCCGTGCCTGCCCTCAGCCAGACCGGCGTGGCAGACCTAGCTGAGCTGAAACAGATCATGGCCCAGCATCCAGACTGGGCGAAGTGGCTAACCGACCACAAGCTGGCCGAGCTGACCCTGGCAGGTCCCCAGATGCCAAATTCCCAGTGGCGGGCCGATGACATCCGCCGCCCGCAGCCGCCAAAGGTGAAAACCGGCACCGCCTGCAGCACCGCCGTGCCCGGCGACGCCGATGTCCTGTTCGACGGCAAG
>JAPLPI010000282.1 GCA_026400305.1 Alphaproteobacteria bacterium
CCGACGAGGTCATGGTCTTCGTCAATGCCACGCTGGAAAAGGGCCCCTACATCCTGGGCGACAAGTTCAGCGCCGTGGACATCCTGATCGCCACCACCTTCAAGATGTTCATGGGCTCGCCGCTGCTGGACTCCACGCCGCTGCTGGAAGCCTATGTGAAGCGCGTCACCGATCGCACGGCTTACGCCCGCGCCACGGCCCGCGAAAATGGCTAAGATCGTCAACCTGAACCGGGCCAGGAAGGCAAAGGCAAGGGCGGAAAAAGAAGAGTCCGCCGCGGCCAAACGCGTCCTGCACGGCACACCCAAGACGGTGCGGAACCTGGCAGAAGCGCGCAAGGACAAGGCCGACGGCACTTTGTCGGGCCACAAGCTGGAAAACGAAGCCGACGATAATTAGGTGGGATTTCTGCCCCCTTCGTTCTAATATCGTTCTCATGCTTCACACACCCCGGTTGCCCGCATGAGCGGCTATGGCGACCGTTATTCTGACCCCTTGGATTCCGCGTTTGAAGAGCCAACTTCGACCGCGCCGGTCCCGCGCGAGCCGCCCTATCTCGCCGGACTGAACAAGGAACAACGCGAAGCCGTCGAAGCGGTGGACGGCCCCGTGCTGGTGCTGGCCGGCGCCGGCACCGGCAAGACCCGCGTCCTTACCACCCGCCTCGCCCATATTCTCGCCACCCGCCGCGCCTGGCCGGGCCAGATCCTGTGCGTCACCTTCACCAACAAGGCGGCACGCGAGATGAAAGACCGCATCGGCGCCCTGATCGGCGGCATGGTCGAAGGAATGCAGTGGCTTGGCACCTTCCATTCCATCGGCGCCAAGATACTGCGCCGTCATGCCGAGCTGGTAGGGCTGAAAAGCAACTTCACCATCCTGGACACCGACGACCAGCTGCGCCTGATGAAGCAGCTGATCGAGGCCGAAGGCGTGGACGAAAAGCGTTGGCCCGCCCGCACTCTCGCCAGCATGATCGATGGCTGGAAGAACCGCGGCCTTCGCCCCACCGATGTTTTCGAAGGCGAAGCGCAAGGCTATGCCTTCGGCAAGGGCAAGCTGCTCTATCACCAGTACCAGGAACGGCTGAAGGCGCTGAACGCCGCCGACTTCGGCGACCTGCTGCTGGAGACCCTGCACATCCTCAAGACCCAGCCCGACATATTGGCCGATTACCGCGACCGCTTCCGCTACATGCTGGTGGACGAGTACCAGGACACCAACGTGGTCCAGTATCTTTGGCTGAACCTGCTGGCCAAGGGCTCGGGCAATGTCTGCGTGGTGGGCGATGATGACCAGTCGATCTATGGCTGGCGCGGCGCCGAGGTGGAAAACATCCTGCGCTTCGAGCGCGACTTTCCCGGCGCCAAGGTCATCAGGCTGGAACGCAATTACCGCAGCACGCCCGTGATCCTGGGCGCCGCCTCCGGCCTGATCGCCGCCAACAAGGGCCGGCTGGGCAAGACGCTTTGGACCGAAGGCGAACAGGGCGAGAAAATCCGTGTCGCCGGCGTGTGGGACGCCGAGGAAGAAGCCCGCAATGTCGCCTCCGATGCCGAAGACCTGCATCGCCAGGGCAACGCATTTGCCCAGATGGCGGTGCTAGTGCGCGCCTCATTCCAGATGCGCGAATTTGAAGATCGCTTTATCTCATTGGGCCTGCCCTATCGCGTGATCGGTGGCCCGCGCTTCTATGAACGCCAGGAAATTCGCGATGCCATGGCGTATCTGCGCCTGATCGCCCAGGGCGATGATGACCTGGCGTTCGAGCGCATCGTCAACAAGCCCAAGCGCGGCATCGGCGACGCCTCCGTCGCCAGCCTGCATTCTTACGCCCGCGCCCGCCAGTTACCGCTGCTGACGGCGGCGCGCGAGATTGCCGATACCGACGAGCTGCCGCCCAAGGCACGCAAGGCGCTGGGCGAGCTCTCCGCCAATTTCGCGCGCTGGAGCGACACCGCCAAGGTGCTGCCCCATACCGAACTGGCCGAAATGGTGCTGGACGAATGCGGCTATACCGACATGCTGAAGGCCGACAAGTCGGCGGAAGCGCCGGGCCGGCTGGACAATTTGAAGGAATTCGTCCGCTCGATGGAGAGCTTTGAAGCCCTCGCCGCCTTCCTGGAGCATGTCTCGCTGGTGATGGAAATCGCCCAGGATGAATCGGGCGACCGCATCAACCTGATGACCCTGCACGCCGCAAAGGGGCTGGAGTTCGACACGGTGTTCCTGCCCGGCTGGGAAGAAGGCCTGTTCCCGTCCCAGCGCACCATGGATGAAAACGGCCTGGCCGGATTGGAAGAAGAACGCCGCCTGGCCTATGTCGGGCTGACGCGCGCGCGCCGCCGCATCCGCATTTCCTTCGCCGCTAATCGCCGGGTGCATGGCAGCTGGCAAAGCGCTCTGCCGTCGCGCTTCATCAAGGAAATCCCCGAGGATCACGTCGACGCCACCGTCGATGAAAGGTTCTATGGCGGCTACACAGGCTTCCGCGACAACCAGAATGCCGCGGACTTCGGCAGCACCTATGATTCACCGGGCTGGAAACGCGCCCAGGCCAACCGCGCCGCGCAAGGATCGGTGCGCACCCGCCCGCCGCTGATCGAAGCCCAGGCCTGGAGCGTGCAGACATCCGATCCCAGCGCCTCGCAATATGCCCGCGACGACCGGGTGTTCCACCAGAAGTTCGGCTATGGCCGCGTGCGCTATGTCGAAGGCAACAAGCTGACGGTGGAATTCGACAAGGCCGGCGAGAAGCGAGTGATCGACCAGTTTGTCAGTCGCGCCTGATTTATGGCGCCGCCATCGGCATGTGCAACGTCACCATAGCCAGCTCGCCCTGCACATCGGCATACTGGTGCGGCGTGTTGGGCCGCACCATGATGTAATCGCCCTTGGCCACCTTGCGTGACGACCCGCCGGTGATGCCGGTCCCGCCCACGTTGGCGCCATTGTCCTTCGGCTCAGTCAGCGTGCCACCCGTGATGAGCGTGCAGCCGCCCGCCACGACATAGATGAACTCGGCCTGGGCCTTGTGAATGCTGGCGCTGGGCGGCGATCCGGGGATGCGGTATTCCAGTGCGCCGGATAGGACCCAACCGACACCAGCACCACGACATTGTTGCCCGGCTTCTTTTCGGCCCGCACCTTGGCCAGGGCGGCGTCCACCTCGGCGGCGTTCGCGAACAGCTTGGCCTGTGGGGGTGCTTTTTCCTGGGCTTGAACCGGGAGCGCAAACGCCAACAAGGCGGCAACAACCACATATCTCATGACTTACTCCTCGCGCCGGTTGACCGGCATCCGCCATCGCGGCATACCGCCCCGCGCCTTAAGGACAAGCCTATGCCCTCACCGCCCTTGTGGAAAGCCTCGGTAGCGCTCACCAAGAAGCAGGCCGGCGACACCGCCGCCGCGCTGGAGCTGGACGGCAGCGCCCAGGCCGTGCTGATCGTCGAAGAACCCTTCGCCGACGGCGCGGTGGTCGAAGCGCTGTACACCGATGAACCCGATGGCGCCTACCTGTCGCGCATCACCGGCTTGGACATCACCGTCGCGCCCCTGCCCGACCAGGACTGGATCAGGCTCAGCCAGGAAGGCCTGCCCCCCGTGCGGGCCGGGCGCTTCTTCGTCTATGGCGCCCATGACGCCGGCACCGTGCCGCATGGCGTGATCCCCATGAAGATCGAGGCGGGCCTGGCCTTCGGCACCGGCCATCACGAAACCACGGCGCTGTGCCTGGCCGTGCTGAGCGATCTGGCCAACAAGCGCGCCTTCCGCAATGTGCTGGACCTGGGCTGCGGCACCGGGCTGCTCGCCATCGGCGCCGCCAAGCTGTGGAAGCGCAGCGTTCTGGCCTCCGACATCGATCCCGTCGCCGTCGAAGTCACCCGCGACAATGCCCGCGCCAATGGCGTGGGGCCGCTGATACGCGCCGTCACCGCCGATGGCCTGACCAATCCGATTTTGGTCAATGGCGCGCTCTATGACCTGCTCATCGCCAATATCCTGGCCGGGCCGCTGACCCAGCTGGCGCCTTCCATCATCAGGGCGCTGGCCCCCGGCGCGATGCTGGTCCTGTCCGGCCTGCTGCGGAACCAGGAAGCGCTGGTCACCAGCTTCTATCGTGACCTGCGTTTCATCGGCCGCCGCCGCGCCGGGCCGTGGAGCGCGCTGGTACTGCAGAAACCGCGATAAACTGTCCGCCGCTCGTCCTTTGGCGCAGATCCTCATGCTGAGCTTGTCGAAGTATGAGGGGGAGCTTACGTTTCCCACATGGACAAGCCTTTCCAGACCTATGACGACACCTCCGATCCCGCGACCTGCGCGCCGCGCCTTGCCGCCTTGCGCGCCGAACTCGCCAAGCGCGAGCTGGACGGATTCGTGGTGCCGCACAGCGACCAGCATATGGGCGAGTACCTGCCCGCCTATGCCGAGCGGCTGGCCTGGCTAACATCCTTCACCGGCTCGGCCGGCGCGGCCGTGGTGCTGAAGGACAAGGCGGCGGTGTTCGTGGACGGCCGCTATACCTTGCAGGTCCGCAACCAGACCGACACCAACCTGTTCGAGCCGCGCGACCTGGTCGGCGAAGGCCCGCAGGGCTGGATACCCGACAACCTGCCCAAGGGCGCCAAGCTGGGCTACGACCCCTGGCTGCACACACAGCATGGCGTGATGCATCTGAAAGCCGCCGTCGACAAGGCCGGCGGCAGGCTGGTGGCGGTGGACACCAATCCGATTGATGCGGTGTGGAGCGACCAGCCTGCCCCGCCCATCAGCCCCGCCAAACCGCATGCGCACAATCTGGCCGGCGAGCAGAGCGATGCCAAGCGGTTGCGCCTGGGCGACGGATTAAAGAAAGCCGGCGCGGACACCGCCGTTATCACTCTGGCCGATTCCGTCTGCTGGCTGCTGAACATTCGCGGCAGCGACGTGCCGCACACGCCTTTCACATTGGCCTTCGCCATCCTGCACGAGGATGGTGGCGCCGACCTGTTCCTGGACCCCGCCAAGCGCACGCCCGAACTGCTGGCCCATCTGGGAAATTCGGTGCAGGTGCACGAGCCCGGCGCCTTCGCCGCCGCGCTGGATGCGATGAAGGGCAAGAGCGTGCTGGTGGACCCGTCTACGGCGGCCGCCGCCATCTTCGACCGCCTGACCAGTGCGGACTCGAAAATCCGCCAGGGGGCCGATCCCTGCCAGCTGCCCAAGGCCTGCAAGAACAGCCTAGAAATCGAAGGCATGCGCAAGGCGCATATCCGCGACGGCGCGGCACTGGCGCACTATCTGGCCTGGTTCGAAACCCATGCCGCCGGCGGCACCCTGACCGAGATCGATGCCGCCGAGACTTTGGAAGGTTTCCGCCGCGCCACTGGCGTGCTCAGCGACGTGTCGTTCGACACCATTTCCGGCGCGGGCAGCAATGGCGCCATCGTGCATTACCGTGTGACGCGTTCGACCAACCGCACCATCAATCCGGGCGAGATGTTCCTACTGGACAGCGGGGCGCAATATCCCGACGGCACCACCGACGTCACCCGCACCATCATGGTGGGCGAGTCCACCGCCGAAATGCGCGACCGCTTCACCCGCGTGCTGAAAGGCCATATCGCGCTCGCCACGGCGCGCTTCCCCGACGGCACCCTCGGCATGCAGCTGGACAGTTTTGCCCGCCGCCCCCTGTGGGAAGCCGGGCTGGATTACGACCACGGCACCGGCCATGGCGTCGGCTCCTACCTGTCGGTGCATGAAGGGCCGCAGAATATTTCCAAGAAGCCGGTGATGCAGGCGCTGAAGCCCGGCATGGTCTGTTCCAACGAACCAGGCTTCTACAAGACCGGCGCCTTCGGCATCCGCATCGAGAATCTGGTGGTCGTCACGCAGCCAGAAGACATGGGCGGCGAGCGCAAAATGATGGGCTTCGAAACCATCACCCTGGTGCCCATCGACCTCAATCTGGTGGAATCGTCACTGCTGACCGATGCCGAGCGCGGCTGGCTGAACCTCTATCACGCCCGCGTGCGCGACGTGATCGGATCCTTGGTGGACGAAGACACCCGCAAATGGCTGGATAAAGCCGCGCGCAGTATTTAAGCGCCTATCAGTTTCAACCAGGCATCTTCATCCATCACCTGGACATTGTGCTTCTGCGCGTCCTTCAGCTTGGAGCCCCCGCCCGGACCCGCCACCACGATGTCGGTCTTGGCCGATACCGAGCCTGACACTTTCGCCCCCAGGCTTTCGGCCCGCGCCTTAGCTTCCTGACGAGTCATCTTTTCCAAGGTGCCGGTGAACACCACCGTCTTGCCAGAAACGGGCGAGGATTTCGCTGGCGCCGCCATGTCGGTGACAGTCAGCCATTCCAGCAACCGGCCCAGCGCCTTCACATTGTGCGGCTCGGTGAAGAAGTCATGGATGGCTTCGGCCACCACACCGCCAATGCCTTCGATGTGCTGCAGTTCTTCCAGCGCATCGTCCCCGGTCATGCCCGTCAGGAAGGCCTCCAGGTTCAGATAACGCCGCGCCAGCAGCCGCGCGGTGGTTTCGCCGATATGGCGGATGCCCAGCGCATTGATCAGCCGATCCAGCAGAATCGTGCGGCGGCGCTCGATCGCGGCCATCAGGTTTTCGACCTGTTTGCCATCGCCTTCGTCCTTCTTCTTGGCCTTGGTCTTGACCGCATCCTTGCCTTCGGCAGAACGGCGCTCCTCGCTGATGGCGGCGCGATGTTCGGCGAGAACCTTGGCGACCTTTTCAGGCTTCTGCGTCAGGGCAAAAATGTCGGCGGGCTCTTTCAGCAAACCCTTGTTGTGAAACAGCTCGATCAGGGTGCCGCCCAGCCCTTCAATGTCGAACTGGTCGCGGCCGACAAAATATTTCAGCCGCTCCACCGTCTGGGCATCGCACTCCAGCCCGCCGGTGCAGCGCCGGTCCACGTCCATCTTGCCAGTCTTTTCGTCCACTTCGCGCACGGCATGGCTGCCGCACACCGGACACTTGTCGGGAAACTTGTAGGGCCTGGCGTTCTTGGGCCGCTTGTCCTCGATCACCCGCAATATCTGGGGGATCACGTCGCCGGCGCGCTGGATCACCACCGTGTCGCCGATACGGGCATCCAGCCGCCCGATCTCGTCTTCGTTGTGCAAGGTGGCGTTCTGCACCACCACGCCGCCCACCGTGACGGGCTTCAGCCGTGCCACCGGCGCCAGCTTGCCAGTGCGCCCCACCTGGATCTCGATATCTTGCAGAACCGTCTCGGCCTGTTCGGCAGGGAATTTGTGCGCGGTGGCCCAGCGCGGGCTGCGGCTGACAAAACCCAGCCGCTCCTGCAGGTCCAGGCGGTCCACCTTGTAGACCACCCCGTCAATGTCATAGCCCAGCCGCGCGCGCTTGCTTTCAATGTCACGATAGAATTTCAGAACGTCCTTCAGCGTCTCGCAGCGCCGCGCCAGCGGATTGACGACGAAACCATAGCTTTCAAAATTTTCCAGCATGCCGCTCTGGGTCTTGGCAGCGATCTCGCTGATCTCGCCCCAGGTATAGGCGAAGAAATTCAGCGCGCGGTCAGCGGTGATGGAGGGGTCGAGCTGGCGCACCGAACCGGCGGCCGAATTGCGCGGATTGGCATAGACCGGCTTGCCGTCCTTTTCCTGCCGCTTGTTCAGCGCCTCGAACGCCTTGTGGGTCATATAGACCTCGCCGCGCACTTCCAGCACCGCCGGCGGCTTGCCTTTTAATCGCAGCGGAATGTCGGAGATGGTGCGCAAGTTGGCGGTGATGTCCTCGCCTTCCTGGCCGTCGCCGCGAGTGGCGCCCTGGACCAGCACGCCGTTTTCATAGCGTAGGCTCGCGGACAGGCCGTCGATCTTGGGTTCACCCGTGACGGCGATCTCTTCTTCTTCCTTCAGGCCCAGGAAGCGGCGCAGCCGGCCCAGGAAATCTGCCACATCCTCATCGCTGAAGGCATTGTCCAGCGACAGCATGGGCACCCGGTGCGTGACCTTGGCGAATTTCTCGGACGGCTTGGCGCCCACCCGGTGGCTGGGGCTGTCGGCCCGCACCAGCAGTAGAAAGCGCGCCTCGATCTCGGCATTGCGCCGGCACAAGGCGTCATAGTCGGCATCGCTGATTTCCGGCGCGTCCGCACCATGATAGGCGCGGTCGTGGCGGGCGATCTCCTTCGCCAGCCGGTCGAGATCCTTCTCGGCCTCGGCGGAGGTCAGCTTATCGACGGCCTTGCTGCTCATGCGCGCTTGCGCGCTTTTTTGGCAGGCGTGGCTGCTTCCACCATCAGCCGCTTGGCGGCCGCGCGGGCTTCGGCGGTGACATTGGCGCCCGACAGCATGCGGGCGATTTCTTCCAGCCGCTCATCGTCGTTCAGCAATTCGATCTTCGTCTTGTCCTTGGCGCGGGAAATACGGAAATGCCGCGCCGCCCGGGCCGCCACCTGCGGCGAATGGGTAACCAGCAGCACCTGGGTGGTTTCGGCCAGCCGCTGCAGCCGTTCGCCCACCGCATCGGCGACCGCCCCGCCCACGCCCCGGTCCACTTCGTCAAAAACCATGGCGGCGGGGGACGAGACTTGCGACAGCGCCACTTTCAAGGCCAGCGAGAATCGCGCCAGCTCGCCGCCCGAGGCGATCTTGGTCAGGCTGCCGAAGGCGGCGCCTTCCACCGTGGCGACCTCGAAGGCGATCCTTTCCAGGCCAGTGGTCAGCCCCTTGTCGTCATCCAGCTTTTCCAGCGCCACGCGAAACTTGGCATGGCCCAGTTTCAGGGGCGTCAGTTCGCCGGCAACGGAAGTTTCCAGCTTTTTGACGGCGCCCTCGCGCGACTTGGACAGTTTGCGCGCCGCCGTCAGATACGCCTCGCGGGTGGCCACAACCTTGGCCTCCACCTGTTTCATCTGGCCGCCGCCGGCGCTCAGCGCGTCCTGCTTGGCCGCATAGTCGTCGCGCAGGGCCGGCAACTGATCCGGCGTAACGCCATATTTGCGCGCCAGCGCCCGCAGTGCGAACAGCCGTTCTTCCTTTTTCTCCAGCGCGCCGGTGTCGCTGTCCAGCCGGGACAGCAGCGAATCCAGTTCCCGCCGAGCGTCCTCGGCCAGGGCATAGGCCTGTTCCAGCGCGGTCTCGGCGGGGGCTGCGATCTTGCGCGCCTCTTCATTCATGCGCGAAAGCTTCTTCAACGCCTGGGCCAGGCCCGTCTGCGCGCCGCGATCCCCCGACAGGGAGACCAGCGCCGAGGAGACTTCCTCCACGATCCGCGCCGCATTCATCATCAAGGCGCGTTCGCCCGCCAAGCTTTCTTCCTCGCCCGTCTGCGGGTCGAAGTCCGACAGTTCGCTGGCGGCGGCGCGAACGAACTCGGCTTCGGCCTGGGCGCGGGCGGCCAGCGCCTTCAACTCCTCCAGTGCGGTGCGGGCAGCCGACCATTCGCCGAACAGCGCCGCCACGGTCTGCGCATCATCGTTCAAGCCGCCGAACCCGTCCAGCAGGGCGCGATGGGTGGCAGTATCGAACAGGCCCCGGTCGTCCTGCTGGCCGTGCACTTCCAGCAGCAGGCTGCCCAGA
>JAPLPI010000359.1 GCA_026400305.1 Alphaproteobacteria bacterium
GGTTGCCAGCTGGGTCTATAGATTCTGTGGGGGGGCTTTATAACTCTCGCAACAAAACAAAGGCTGCGGCACCGCAAGCCCGGGAGGAATACCAATGTCACAAGACAGCAAAAATCGCTACAGCCGCCGTGGCCTGATCACGGCCACCGCGGGCGGCAGCGCCTTGCTGGCTGGTGCGCATCTGGCGCAAGCGCAAGTCAGCGCGCCGCTCCACAAGCTGCGGACCGATGCCCAGCGCATTAACATCAAAAGCATCACCACCTTCGATGTCGTCGTCCCCCCGCCGTCCGGCACACTGGCAGCCGTATTCATCGACCAGCCGGGACGGCTCAACATCACCTGCGTCGAGACGGTGTCCGGCGTGCGCGGCTATTCCTTCATGGGCAATAACGACCAGGGCAGCACCGACGCGGAAATCAAGGCGGCGCAGGTGCTGGTGGGCCAGGATCTGTTCGCCGTCGAGGCCCATTACAAACGCGGCATTTTCCCCTGGGGCGCTGTCGAAGAAGCGATTTGGGATGCCATCGGAAAAATCGCCGGCCTGCCGGTCTGCCGTTTGCTGGGCGGTGCCTCGCTCACCAGCGTGCCGGTTTATGTGACCTGCGTCTGGGACGGAGACAAGACCCAGGACCATATTGCGCCCAGGCAGCAGGCCCGGGAGTCGCTCATTTACAAACAGGCGGGCTTCAAGGCCATCAAGCTTCGCATGTGGCGCAAGAACTATAATGTTGACGCCGAGGCCATTGCCGAAATCATGGCAGCCTGGGGTCTGGGCACCCGCGCCATGGTCGATCGCACGGCGCGAAAATACAAGTTGTGGACCTATGAAGAGGCCCTGGGTGCGGCCAGAGCGCTAGAAAAAGCGGGCTGCTATTGGCTGGAAGAGCCGCTGGCGCAGGACGACTATGAAGGCAATGCCCGCCTGCGCAGGGAAGTCCAGATTGCCATCGCCGGCGGCGAAGGCTATCACGATATGAAGCCGTTCCGCCTCTGCCTGGAACATGGCTCTTACGAATATCTGCAGCCCGAGCTGCGCTTTATGGGCGGCGTCCTCGCCACGCGAAAGTTGGGCGTTCTGGCCGAAACCTTTGGCCTGAAGATCGCCCCGCATGGCACGCACGGGCTGGGCTGGGCCAGCCGCCTGCAAACTTCGGCTGCCATGGGCGCGCATATCCTGGAGATCGCGGTGATGACGCCGCCGCTGATGCCGGACGATTACTGCAAGCCCTTCCTGCCGCTGCTGCATGGCGAACAGCCGTTCAAGTTCAAGGACGGCGAAGCGCTGGTGCCGCAATGGCCCGGGCTGGGCCTGAATGTCGATGAGGACGCCATCAAGCATTTCCGCGTCGAAGGGCTGCAGTACAATCCCGCGACCTATAAATGTTACGGCATCTGCCCTTAGCAGCCGCTCAATCGACATTGACCTTCAATCCCGCCCGTACGCCGCGCCGCATCGGCCCTACAGCCATTCCCAGACTCGCCCATCGCCATCCGCCCGTTCGGCTAGGGCAGGACTCAGCCGGGGCGAATGACCGCCAGTGGTCTCGCTAGAGTCCCTATCAGCCATGCCCGGCATGATGGGCCAGTTTCACCTTCTCACCCGGCGTCAGATCAAGCCCGGCAGCCAAAAGCGGACATTGAGATGCTCGCTGTTTGGCAGCATGCGTAGCCGATATAATTCGGTGTTGCACCTGAACCCCGCGCCGCTCCATCTGGAT
>JAPLPI010000039.1 GCA_026400305.1 Alphaproteobacteria bacterium
CCGACATCCTGCGCCGCGCCATGGGCAAGAAGATTCCCGCGGAAATGATTCCGCAGCGGGAAAAATTCATGAAAGGCGCCGCCGAACGCGGCATCACCCGGAACGTTGCCGAAACCATCTTCGAGCAGGCGGAAAAATTCGCCGGTTACGGCTTTAACAAGGGTCACGCCGCGGCCTATGCCCAGGTCGCGTACCAGACGGCGTTTTTGAAGGCGAACTATCCGGTCGAATTCCTCGCCGCGTCCATGACCCTGGATATCGGCAACACCGACCGGCTGAACATCTTCCGCCAGGAAGCGCAGCGGCTGGGCGTCACCATCGCGCCGCCCGACATCAATCGCAGCGAATCGGTGTTCACCTGCGATGCCGCAGACAACACGGTATTTTATGCTCTGGCGGCCGTGAAGGGCGTGGGCAAGCAGGCGATGGACCATGTGGTCGAAGCCCGCATCGCCGGCGGCAAGTTCAAGTCGCTGTCGGATTTTTCCCACCGGGTCGATCCCAGGCTGGTCAACAAGCGCGCTTTTGAAAATTTGGCGCGGGCCGGCGCGTTCGACAGCCTCAATCCAAATCGCCGCCAGGTGGTGGACAATTCCGACCGGGTGCTGGGCGGGGCGCAGGCGGCGCAGCGCGAACGCGAAAGCGGGCAGGCCTCCATGTTCGGTGGTGATGGCCCGTCCGAAGATTTGCGCCTGCAGGCGATGCCCGATTGGCCGGTGCATGAACGGCTGGGCGAGGAATTCTCCGCCATGGGATTTTATCTGTCGGGCCACCCGCTGGATGCCTATGGCCCTGCGCTGAAGCGGCTGGGCGCCTCGACCTATGCGGCGCTGCTGGAAGACCGCCGCCGTGCCGGCTTTAAGGCCAAGATCGCCGGCACCCTAATCAAGAAGTCCGAGCGGCGCGGCCGCAACGACCAGAGCTATGCCTTCGTCTCCTTCTCCGATCCTACCGGCATGTTCGAGATCATGCTGTTCCCTGAAGTCCTGGCGGCCAGCCGCCCGCTCTTAGAAGCGGGTAAGTCTTTGCTGATTACGGCATCGGCGGAATGGGACGGCGATGAACTGAAACTGCGCGCCGCCTCGATCATCGACCTGGATGCAGCCGCCGCCCAGGCGGGCGAGGGCATGGTAGTGCGCCTGTTGGATGCGTCCTCGCTGGGCGCGCTGGCGGCGGAGCTGAACCAGGCCGGCAAGGGGCTGGTGAATATCGTAGTGCCCGGCAGCAATGGCGAGGAAGTGGAGATCGAGCTCAAGAAGCGCATCGCTGTGACCGCCACCTTGCGCAGCCGCGTTGCGGCGTTGCCGGGGGTGGCGATGGTGGAAGCCGTCTAGAGTTTTCGGATGGCGCCTTCCAGGCGCGCCAGCGCATCGGACAGTTTGGCGGTGTCCTGCGCGAAGCAGATGCGCACATAGGAGGCATCGCGCGTATCGCCCAGGCTGAAGGCCCAACCAGGCGACACGCCAACCTTTTCGTTGCGCACCATGTCCTGGCAGAAGTCTAGACTGTCCTTCAATCCATCGACATGAAGGAAGCCGTAAA
>JAPLPI010000192.1 GCA_026400305.1 Alphaproteobacteria bacterium
CAAGGGCCAGGACGTGCAGGTCTTCAAGACGGCGCTGGACGGCAGCGGCATCAATGTCCGGTTTCTGGAGTGGTATCCCGAGTAACATCACGTCATCAGGAGAGAAAATGAGAAAACTCGCGCTCCTTGCCTTTCTGTTCACAGCGCCGGCAATGGCCCAGGATGCCATCAGCCTGAAAGGCGCTGTGGACATCCATGTCCACCAGGCGCCCGACAGCGCACCCCGCGCCATCGACGCCGATGACGTGGCCCACCAGGCCGCCGCGGCCGGCATGCGCGCAGTGGTGCTGAAGAATCATTGGGAAGGCACCGCGTCTCTCGCCTACATGGTGCGCAAGATGGTGCCCGGCGTCGAAGTGTTCGGCGGTATCACCCAGGACCTAGCTGTCGGCGGCATCAATGCCGAAGCCGTGGCGCACATGGCCGACATGAAGGGCGGCTATGGCCGCATCGTTTGGCTGCCCACCTTCGACGCCGAGAACCAGGTCAAGGGCAAGGGCCCGGAAGTCAAAGTCTCGGAGAACGGCAAGCTGCTGCCCTCCGTTCTGGAGCTGCTGGACTATATAGCCACCCGCAAGCAGCTGGTGCTGGAGACCGGCCATGTCTCCGCCGAAGAAGCGTTGATGGTCATCAAGGAAGCCCGCGCGCGCGGCATCGCGCACATCGTGGCGACCCACGGCATGGCCGGACCCACAAACCTCTCTGTCGTCCAGGCCCAAGAAGCCGCCCGCATGGGCGCTTACGTCGAATTCGTTTATGGCAGCACCCTAGAGCCGGGCAGCAACCTGACGGTGGCCAAGTATGCCGAATGGATCCGCGCCGTAGGACCGGCGCATTGCATCATCTCCAGCGATCTGGGCGGTGCCCGCCCCTATCCGCGCCCGATGCCGACCCAGGGCATGCTGGATTTCATGAACGCCCTGCACAAGGAAGGAATCTCCGTGGCCGACATCAACCTGATGGCCAAGACCAATCCGTCGCGCATACTGGGGCTGAACTGAAGCAATGAATAATGCACGTCGAAGCTGGATCGCCTTTGGCAGTGCATGTCTGTTGGGCCTGGTGCTCATACAACTTCACGTGATGATCCTGGGTTGATCCGGATTTAGCCTGTTGCCGTTGGGACTAATTCTGATGGCTGTTCTTGCGCTTCCCGGACTGGGGTTGGCCCATCTGTGTGGCGCAGCCCGGCTCACCGCCTATGCCACCCGCCAGGACCATAACACGGTCGTAACCGTCATCAACAAGGATGTGAACCGCGACGCCTCCGTGAACATTTCGGGCATCGCGGTTAAACAGGCCAGTGTCACGCGCCGCACCGGCCCCGTCATTGCCGCCACCAGCGGTGCCAGCCTGGGCGGAACCACCATAGCGGCCGACGGAACATGGCCCTCGCCCAAAGCCGATACGGTTCGCATCACCGGCGGCAAGACTTTTGTGGATGTTCCCGCCGGCAGCGCCGCCCTGATAAGGCTGCATGATTGAAGCATTAGGCATGCTCATACCGGCGTCTTGGCGGGATATAGGAAAGCGTCTAGGTTCATGTTTATGAAAAACCTTCCCTGGATCGGCGCGGGAACCGCCCTCGGCGTGGCCGCCGCGGTGGCGCTCAGCGCCGCTCATGGCGCCGACCCCGCCTACAACCAGTTGGAAACCTTCAGCGCCGCCTTCTCCAAGGTGCGCAGCGAATATGCCGTGCCGGTTAAGGACCGCGAACTGGTGGAAGGCGCCATCGAAGGCATGGTGACGCGGCTGGACCCCCATTCCAGCTACATGACCGCCAAGTCCTATGCCGGGGAGTTCGAGATCACCACCCGCGGCCAGTTCGGCGGCGTGGGCCTGACCGTGATGCCCGAAGAAGGCGTCATCAAAGTCATCATCCCCACCGACGCAATGCCCGCCGCCAGGGCAGGCATCAAGACGGGCGACAAGATCTCCGCCATCGACAGCAAGTCCATCGTCGGCACCGACTTCACCGAGGCGGTGAACAAGATGCGCGGCCCTGCCGGCACCAAGGTAACGCTGACGGTCGTGCGAGCAGCCGAGAAAAATCCCTTTGACGTGATCTTGACCCGCGCCAATGTGCCGGTGAACGCCACCATCTCGCGGCGCGAAGGCGATATCGGCTATATCCGCATGCCCGGCTTCAACGAAAAGACCGCCGATGGTCTTGAGAAGGCGGTCAAGGACCTCAAGAAGCAGATCGGCCCCGGCATCAAGGGCTATGTGCTGGACCTGCGAAACAATCCGGGCGGTCTGGTGGACCAGGCCGTGCAGGTGTCCGACGATTTCCTGTCCGGCGGCGAGATCGTCTCCATGCGCGGCCGCCGCTCCTCCGATACCAAGCGCTATGATGCCAAGTCCGGCGACATCACCGACGGCAAGCCTATCGTGGTTCTGATCAATACATCCAGGCCTTGGGGATTACCCCCGACATCAAGGTGGCGCAGGGCGATGAAGACAATCTCTCCCCCCTGCTGCGTCCCACCGAATCCAACCTGAAGGACCACCTAGAAGGTGACCCCCTGCCCGCCAAGCGGCTTCATTCTCCGGTGATCTATGCTGCGTCGGGCAAGAAGTATGCCGACTTCCAGCTTGCCTATGCCCTGGACCTGCTGCGTGGCCAGATGACCGTGGCGTCAGTGACCAAGGACACCAACGGCTAGGAACTGAGCGCGAATTAAATCACTACGCCGGAGGAATTTATGGCGTGAGCAGGAGCACCTAGCGACATTTACAAACATACACGAGCGGTTCATAGCGACAGCGTATGAACGCAACGAACTCTCGGGGCAAAAATCCCGGCGCTACTTCGCCACCAGCTTTTCCTTCATCGAAACCACGATAGCATCCTTCTGGCCGCGCAGCGATGCGCCGGACTTGACGTGATACAGGCCAAACAGGAACGCGCTGTCACTGGCGCTCATCGCCTCCAGCTTCGCCGCCGCGGTGCAGCCCGTCGAACTCAGATTCACGATGCTGGGCAGGACTGAGCAGTCTTCCACATTGCCGGGCTGGGACAGGGCCAGCATGGAGAGATTGTCGGCCAGCGCTCCGATCTCATGGTCGCTCAGCTTGCTGGGATCGGCAATCACAGTGACGCTGAAGAAGGCGCTGGACAGTCCGTCGCCGACACGGGTGCCGTTACTGGCCTGGGCGTCGTAGTTCTGGCTCGAATGGCGATCGCGGGCGTCGATGCTCCATTTGCCGCGCAGATCCACCGTCTTGGTAACGTACCAGGCCTGGATAGGATGATTGACCTTGGCCAGCTTGTCGGCCTGGGCGCTGTTGTCGTAATAGCCAAGCATCACTGGATCCTTAGCACGCAGGCCGTCCACCAGAGCCTGCGGCGCAGTGGTGAAGACAATGCTGATATTGGCCTTGCAGCCTTCCGGATAGACCCTGGCGCCGGCGGCGGCTGCAATGGTGCGAATACGCTGCAGAATAAACTTAGAAAAATTTTCCGGCAGGCCCGCAATGCCCGGGCAAATGGTATCGTCCCAGCGCGCGATCCTGCCAAGATGGGTCGCCGCGGTATGAGCATCCACAAACGCACCAACGGCCGCGTCATCGACCGGCTGCGCGATGGCGGCGCCCGCGCAGCCTAGGGTGATGGCGGCAATAGTCGAAAAACGGCGCATCATGATGTGCTCACTCAGTCCCTTGTCACCCTACTATTTATGTAGGCGCAATGACAACTGGCCGCAAAACATAAATGACGACAGCTTGCAACGCACAGATACCGGGTGCTTATTCAATCGGGCTTCAGCGCCCGGGTAAGAAAGCGGGTGATGTTGACCACCAGCGCCTCGCGGCAGCGGCTCGAATGATGCGCTTCACGTCCGGTCTGGTGCAGTGCCCCCGCAATGGCCTGACCGATGATATCGGCATCATAAGTCGAACAGGTATTGCCGTCCTGGGCGGCGGTGCGGATCATCTCCGCCCATTCCCTGCCCCATTGCATCAGCAGCGACTGGGCCTCCTCGCCGCCGGCATCGATCATCGATACATCGGTCATGGCGGCGCGCAACACGCCGGGATGGCTTTCGGCATATTCGCAGATCGCGCTCAACGTCGCAGCGATGCGCTGCTCCAATGTCTGGTTTCCGGCGCGATATTTCTGAAGGTGGCCGTCCAGTTCCAGGCGCGCATCTTCCACGAAAGACAAAAAGCAGGCACGCTTGTCGGGATAGTGCAGATAAAAAGTGCCGTGCCCCAGTCCCGCTTCGCGCGCGATATCCTGCGGACGCGTGGAGTCATAGCCGCGCTCGACGAACAGCTTGCGCGCCGATTGCTTGATGCGCGCAAGACTTTTCGGCTCGCGCCGTCCGTTGCGAGTAGTATCAATGCTGATGGATTGCCCAGACATGCTGACCCCTGCGGTAACTCTCAAGCGAGGTTACGACAGTGTCAATATCGTGAGTTGTATACAGATGCTACTGCACGCGCGCGATGGCACTCTTCCAACCCGCGTAGAGGCGATCGCGCTCGGGCTTTGCAAGCCCGGGCTTGAAACGGCGGTCCAGCGCCCACCGCGCTGCAATATCCTTCTCGCTCTTGAAAAGACCGGCGCCAAGCCCCGCCAGATAGGCCGCGCCCAGCGCCGTTGTTTCGGTGACCTTGGGCCGGTCCACACTAAGACCGGTGAGATCGGCCAGCCGCTGGCAGAACCAGTCATTGGCCACCATGCCGCCGTCAACTTTGAGTGCACGCAGCCGCGCGAGGCCCGCCGCAGACATGTCACGCCGCATCGCTTCCAAAAGATCGCGCGTCTGGTAGCAGACCGCATCCAGCGCCGCGCGCACGATCTCGGCTTTTCCCACATCGCGCGTCAAACCAAGAATGGCGCCGCGCGCTTGCGGATCCCAATAGGGTGCGCCCAGCCCCGTAAAAGCGGGCACAAAATACAGTCCTTCAGCGTCCTTCGCCCGCTTGGCCAGGCTCTGGCTTTCCGGCGCGCTGGCAAGCACGCCCAATTCGTCGCGCAGCCATTGCACCACCGCGCCGGCGATGAAGATGCTGCCTTCGATGGCATATTGTTTTTGAGTCAGGGCGGTGGCCAGAAGACGGTTGCGCGAGCGCGGCACCGCCTTGCCCGTATTGACCAGAGCAAAACAGCCGGTGCCATAGGTGGACTTCACATCGCCAGGCGCAAAACAGGCTTGTCCGAAGCTGGCGGCCTGCTGGTCGCCCGCGACACCCAGGATCGGTATGGCCGCGCCCAGCAACATGGGATCGGCGGTGCCGAAATCGCCCCGGCTTTCTATTACTGTCGGCAACATCGTGCGCGGAACGCCGAACAGCTTGAGCATCCCGGAATCCCAATCGCGATTTTTGAGATTCCACAACATGGTTCGCGAGGCATTCGTGACGTCCGTGGCGTGAACCTTTCCCTTGGTCAGGTTCCAGATCAGCCAGCTGTCGATGGTCCCGAAAGCGACGTTCCTGCCCCGCGCGCCTTTCACATTTTTCAGCAGCCATTCCAGCTTGGTGGCCGAGAAATAGGGATCCAGCAGCAGCCCGGTCTTGCGCGCAACCAAAGGCTCCAGCCCGCGCTTCTTCAGAGCAGCGCAACGCGCCGCCCCGCGCCGGTCCTGCCAGACGATGGCGTTGTGCAGCGCCTTGCCCGTGGCCTTGTCCCACACCAGTGAGGTCTCGCGCTGGTTGGTGATACCGATGGCGGCGACCTCGGCGGCATCGCGCCCGCCCAGCACGGTGCGGCAGCAGGTCAGCGCCGCCTGCCAGATCTCGGCCGGATCATGCTCGACCCAGCCATTGTCAGGATAGATCTGGCGCAACGGCACCGCATGGCTGCGCAGGGGCCGGCCTTGGGCATCGAACAGGATCGCCCGGGTCGAGGTAGTCCCCTGATCTATGGCCAAAAGGCAGGATTTTCGGGCGTTCATTCGGCAACAGGGCACACCGTTTGGCCCGCTCACGCAAGAGATTTAATCGGCTGTTAAGGGTCGGACGGGTAGAAATTCCAGCAGAAAAATGCCGCAAAAGCGGCTGAATATTGCAGAAACATTGAGGCGCACCGTGAGGCTTACCACACACGATATGAGTGACATGGGCCGCCTGGCCCAGCTGGCGATGAACCCGCACGCGGGCGCCAGCCGCGAGCATATTTATCTCGCCGTCGCGTCTCTCTACCGCATCCAGGGCGCCGGCCTGAATGAACGCGAGCGCGAATTGATGCGCGAGATCCTCCGCCGCCTCACCCGCGACGTGGAAATGGCGATCCGCATCGCGCTGGCCCAGCGCCTGACCGAGGACACCACCGCCCCGCATGACCTGATCCTGCTGCTGGTGGACGACACGATCGAAGTCGCCCGCCACCTGATAATCAAGTCGCCGCTGCTTACCGAAAGCGACGTGCTCAAGCTGATCGCCGAAGCCGGCATCGTCCATCAGGAAGCCGTGGCAGGCCGCCCGCATATCGGCATCCCCGTTATGGACGCGCTTGCAAAATCGAATCATGAATCGGTTCTGCTGGCGCTGGTGCGCAAAGTCACCGCCAAGATTTCCAATGCCAGCTACGAAACCCTGGTGCAGAAATCCCGTGCCCTCACCGGCCTGCAGGAACCGCTGGTCAAGCGTCCCGACCTGCCGCCGCAGCTGGCCACCAACATGTGCAAGTGGGTTTCCGACGCGCTCAAGAGCTACATCACGACCAATTATGGCATGGCACCCAAGAGCGTGAACAGCGCCCTGCACGACGTCCAGGTCGTGATGCAGAGCGAACCGCTGGGCCCCAAGGACCCGCCGGCTTACAGCGCCCTCAAGCTGATCAAAAAGCTCTCCGCCAGCGGCCAGCTCAAGGCCGGCTTCCTGATGTGGGTGCTGAGCCAAGGCCAGGTGAACCTGTTCGACCTCGCCTTCTCCAAGCTGGGGAACTGCATTGCTTCCGCACCGGTTTCTAGGAAAATGGCGCGCGGGTTGTGGCCTTGGCCTGCCGCGCCGCCGGCATCGACCGCTCGGTGTTCAACACCGCCTTCAATCTATCGCGCCAGGCGCGCAGCCTGCCCTCCTATCTCAGCAGCAAGGACAGCAAAGACGTGGATCTGGTCTTCACCAGCCTGACCCGCCAGGCGGCGGTGGACGAACTGCGCGGCGCCCTGGCGACCTGAGGGCGCTACTCCCGCCAAAATTTTTGCACCTTTTCCGCCCTGTGCTAGGGTGAACTCCTCCTCTGGGGCTAAGCATGACCAAGTTGCATTTCACCGCCGTACCGCATGCTGAGGAGGCCGCTGCCGCGCTCAAGCAGCGCCACGGCGATTTTGGTCCAGAAGCGTGCGACATCGTGGTGGCGCTGGGCGGCGACGGCTACATGCTCCAGACGCTGCACAGATTTACCGGCAAGGGTAAGCCGATCTACGGCATGAACCGCGGCACCGTCGGCTTCCTGATGAACGAGTATCACCAGGACGACCTGCCCCAGCGTCTGGCCGCCGCCGAAAAGGCGGTGATCCATCCCCTCAAGATGACCGCCCATACCCAGTCGCGCGTCATCGAGGCCCGCGCCTTCAACGAAGTGTCGCTGCTACGCGAAACCCGCCAGGCCGCCAAAATTCGCATCCTGGTGGATGGGCTGCCGCGCCTCTCCGAACTGATCTGCGATGGCGTCCTGGTCTCCACGCCGGTAGGCTCCACCGCCTACAACCTGTCGGCCCACGGTCCGATCCTGCCGATCACCGCGGACCTTCTGGCGCTGACGCCCATTTCCGCCTTCCGCCCACGGCGCTGGCGCGGCGCGCTTCTGCCCCACCGCGCCAAAGTGCGCTTCGAGATAGCCGAAAGCCGCAAGCGCCCGGTCAGCGCCGTCGCCGACGATTTCGAAGTGCGCGACGTCACCGCCGTGGATGTGGAAGAGGATCGCAGCATCTCCATGGCCCTGCTGTACGATGCCGGACACAGCCTGGACGAACGCATCCTGGCCGAACAATTTTCGAACTGACAAGCTAGCCAGACAGTGAGGGTTTCACGAATAGTTAAGCCCCGATAAGCTACGGTTCTGGCATGACGCCTTTTCTGGGGCGCTTTGGGCGTGGGTGATGAGTAAATACCGTTTCGACTGACTGAAGATTCTCGTGGTGAACGACAACACCCACATGCACAAGCTCGTCGTCACCATCCTGCAGGCCTTCGGCGTCATCCAGATTTTCGAGGCCGAGAGTGGCGACCGCGCCTGGCACATTCTGCGCGAATCCAATCCCGACGTGATCCTGCTGGACTGGGTGATGGAAGGCATGTCGGGCCTGGACCTGATCGAGACGATCCGCACCAATCCCCAGCCCCCCCAACTTCTTCGTGCCGGTGATCATGCTGACTGTCCACACATAGCTGGATCATGTGGCGCGCGCGCGACGCCGGCGTCAACGAATTCATCGCCAAGCCGGTGTCGGTCAAGACCGTGATGTCGCGCTTGGTGGCGGTGATCGAGAATCCCCGCCCCTATGTGCGCACCCAGGGCTATTTCGGCCCCTGCCGCCGCCGCCGCGGCGTTCAAGAATATCGCGGGCCCGAGCGCTGCAGCGAAACTCCCAAGCAGCAGGCCGCGGAGTAAGCCATGAAACACCAGCAGCCGATCGAACTCTTCATGCCGCCCAACATGCTCAAATCCAAGGTCGGCGGCGGGCAGGGCGGCATGGACATGGCCGCCATGAAGCGCACGGAATCGGCGATGAATGGCCTGCAGAACCAGTTTGGCGACTGGATCGCCAGCGACGTGAAAGCGTTGATCGAAGCCCACGGCGCGCTGCTGCGCTGCCCCATGACATCAAGGGCCAAGCGCCAACCTTCGACTTCCCCCTGATCGCTCGCGTCGCCGGGTCGCTGGCCTGCATGATCGGCGAATTACCGCCCACGACCACCCTACCGTTGAGCCTGATCGATGCGCATGTGAATGCCACCCAGGTGATCCACAAGCAGAACCTGAAAGACACCAACGACAAGATCGCCCAGACATTGTGCGAAGAGTGAGATGCATGCGTGGACGAAGTCCTCGCCAACGCCAAGCCCACTTAATTTTGGGTCGCACGGCCTAGCGCTGCCGCTTTTCTTCGCTGGGCCGACGC
>JAPLPI010000280.1 GCA_026400305.1 Alphaproteobacteria bacterium
CCAATTCGTCCGGCCGCGGTTCCTCGCGCCGTCCTCATCGCGGCGGCGGCAATGACAAGGGCGGTCCATCCCAGCGCCAGCTGCGGGTGGGCGAAGCCTTGCGTCACGCGCTGGCCGAAGTGCTGGGCCGCAACGAGATCCGCGAACCCCATCTGGACGGCGAGTCGGTGACCATTACCCAGGTCAAGCCGTCGCCCGATATGCGTTATGCGACCGTCTATTGCGAACCCCTGGGCGGGCAGAATGCCAAGGAGATTGTCGCCGCTCTTAATCGCCACAAGGGATTCCTGCGCGGCGAGATGGGCCATCGGTTGACCATGAAATTCACCCCAGACCTGCGCTTTGTCGAAGACGAGTCTTTTGCCGAAGCCTTGAAGATCGAGACCATCCTGCGCTCGCCAGAAGTCCGGCGCGATTTGACCGCGCATGACGGAGACGAGAGCGAAGAAGACTGATGGGACGCCGCAAGAAGGGTAATCCGGTCCATGGATGGGTCATCCTGGACAAGCCGCTGGGCATGACCTCGACGCAAGGGGTGGGCGCGGTGCGGCGCATTTTCGATGCCCAGAAGGCCGGCCATGCCGGCACCCTCGATCCCATGGCCACCGGCATCCTGGCGATTGCGCTGGGGGAAGCGACCAAGACGGTCCCCTATGCCATGGACGCCGACAAAACCTACCGCTTCACCGCCACCTGGGGGGAAAGCCGCGACAGCGACGATGCGGAAGGAAAAGTCACCGGCAACTCGGATGTACGCCCCACCCGGGAGGCCATTGAGGCCATGCTGCCCCGCTTCACTGGTACCCTGTCCCAGATCCCCCCGGTCTATTCGGCCATTAAGGTGGACGGGGAGCGGGCCTATGACCTGGCCCGGGACGGTGAGGAGGTGGTCCTCCAGGCCCGCCCGGTGGAGGTGTTAGAGGCCAAGCTTCTGGGGGCCGAAAAAGACAGCGCCGCGTTTGAAATTCGTTGTAGCAAAGGGACTTACGTCCGTTCCTGGGTGCGAGATATCGCCATGGCCCTGGGAACTTTGGGGCATGTCACGGCCCTGCGAAGGACCCGGCTGGGGGGGTGGGACGAAAAATCAGCGGTCAGCCTAGAAACCCTGACCCCTTTTATGCATAGTCCCGCCGCTTTTGGGTATTTGAGGCCCCTTTCGACCGCGCTGGACGGCATCCCGGCCCTGGCCGTCAGTGGTCCCGATACGGTTCGCATCCGATCCGGCAACCCCATCCTCATTCGCGCGAACATCTTCGCCCGTATGAAGGACGGTTTTGGTGACGGCGAACTCTCCGGTCTTACCGTCTTTCTCAGGGATGAGGAGGGTCAGCCCGTCGCATTGGCCGAAATCGCCGAAGGTGAGCTTCGTCCGTTTCGTGTCTTCAATTTTTCAACACCCTGATGTCCGGAAGAAAACCATGATTACTCCTGAACGCAAAAAAGAAGTCGTTGCCGAAAACGCCACCAGCAAGAACGACTCCGGCTCGCCGGAAGTCCAGATCGCGATTCTGTCGGAGCGCATCACCAACCTAACTGGACACTTCAAGACCCATGCCAAGGACAATCACTCGCGCCGCGGCATGATCAAGATGGTCTCCCTGCGCCGCAACCTGCTGGACTATGTGAAGTCCAAGGATGTGAAGCGCTATGAAGGCATCATCGCCAAGCTGGGTCTGCGCCGCTGATTTTTCACGGCAACACGGAATAGGCACAGCCTTACGCAAAAGCGTAGGGCCGTGCTTTTTCTTTTGCGGGGGATGAGCTCCCGCTGAAGCGAGCTCCATAGGGGAGCCGTACACCGCACGCGCGCAATATGGCGGCGTGCATATTAAGAGAAGAAGAAAAAATGTTCACCATCCACAAAGAAACGATTGAATGGGGTGGCCGCGAGCTGACCCTCGAAACCGGTAAGATTGCCCGCCAGGCCGATGGCTCGGTGCTGGCCACCTATGGCGAAACTGTTGTGCTGGCCACCGTGGTCGGCGCCGCCAACCCGAAGGAAGGCGTGGACTTCTTCCCGCTGACCGTGAATTATCAGGAACGCTATTACGCCGCCGGCAAGATACCGGGCGGCTATTTCAAGCGCGAACGCGGCCTGACCGAGCGTGAGACCCTGATCTCGCGCCTGATCGACCGTCCTATCCGCCCCCTGTTCGCCGACGGCTATCGCAACGAGACGCTGGTTGTGGCGCAGGTACTGAGCCACGATCTGGAAAATGATCCCGACATCCTGGCGATGATCGCGGTGTCGGCGGCGCTGACCCTGTCCGGTCTGCCTTTCCAGGGCCCGATCGGCGCGGCGCGCGTCGGTTACATCGACGGCGAATACAAGCTGAACCCGCCGCTGGACGAGATGCCCAATTCCAAACTGGAACTGGTTGTCGCCGGCACCCGCGATGCGGTGATGATGGTGGAATCCGAAGCCCAGGAACTCAGCGAAGACGTGATGCTGGGCGCCGTGATGTTCGGCCACCAGCAGATGCAGACCGCCATCGACGCCATCATCCGCCTAGCGGAAAAGGCGGCGAAGGACCCGCGTCCCGTGCTGCAGGATGTGCATGCCCCGGTGCGCGCCGCCATCAAGTCAGCGGCCTCCGCCGATCTGGCTGCCGCGTTCCAGATCCCGGTCAAGTTCACGCGTCGCGATGCGCTGAGCGCCGTGAAGAAGAAGTTTTCTGAGCAGTTCGTCGGGGAAGGTGAAGGCAGGGTTCCCGCCAATGTCTATGGCGGCCTGTTGCATGACGTGGAAGCCGATGTGATGCGCAACGCGGTGCTGGACACCAAGAAGCGTGTCGATGGCCGTGACCTGACGACGGTTCGTCCGATCGTGGCGGAAGTCGGCATCCTGCCGCGCACCCATGGTTCGGCCCTGTTCACCCGTGGCGAAACCCAGGCGCTTTGCATCGCCACCCTGGGCACCGCTGAAGACGAACAGTTTGTCGACAGCCTGGAAGGCACCGGCAAGCAGACCTTCATGTTGCACTACAACTTCCCTCCCTACTCGGTCGGCGAGACCGGCCGCATGGGTGCTCCGGGCCGCCGCGAAATCGGCCATGGCAAGCTGGCCTGGCGCGCCATCCATCCGATGCTGCCCAAGAAGGACGAGTTCCCTTACACCATCCGCGTGGTGTCCGAGATCACCGAATCCAACGGGTCGTCCTCGATGGCCTCGGTGTGCGGCACCTCGCTGGCGCTGATGGATGCGGGCGTTCCGCTGAAGCGTCCCACGGCCGGTATCGCCATGGGCTTGATCTTGGAAGGCGAACGTTATGTCGTCCTGTCGGACATCCTGGGTGACGAGGATCACCTGGGCGACATGGACTTCAAGGTGGCGGGCACCGACGAAGGCATCACCAGTCTGCAGATGGACATCAAGATTTCCGGCATCAATGAGGAAATCATGAAGACCGCCTTGGCGCAGGCCAAGGGCGGGCGACTGCACATCCTGGGCGAGATGAACAAGGCCCTGACCGGCGCTCGCGCCGAGCTGGGCGAGCACGCCCCGCGCATCGAGCAGATCAAGATCCCCACCGATAAGATCCGCGACGTGATCGGCACTGGTGGCAAGGTGATCCGCGAGATCGTGGAAAAGACCGGCGCCAAGATCAATGTCGAGGACGACGGCACCGTGAAGGTCGCCTCCAGCGACCATGAAGCGATCAAGGCGGCGATCAAGTGGATCCGCGGCCTGACGGCGGATCCGGAAGTCGGCCAGATCTATGATGGCAAGATCGTCAAGGTGATGGATTTTGGCGCCTTCGTGAACTTCTTCGGCCCCAAGGACGGCTTGGTGCATGTCTCGGAACTGGCCGCTGGCCGCGTCGCCAATCCCAAGGACGTGGTCAAGGAAGGTCAGGCCGTGAAGGTCAAGCTTTTGGGCTTCGATGATCGCGGCAAGGTGCGCCTGTCTATGAAGCAGGTGGACCAGACCACCGGCGAGGACATCGGCAAAAAGCCGGTCGGCGACGCACCGCAGGCCTAAAGTCTCTTTGTCACTAATGAGAAAGCCGTCCGTGAAAGCGGGCGGCTTTTTCTTTGGCTGGTTAACCGTTGAGGCCCCTTCTGCTTGTAGCGGCTCCACGCAAAGGTTATTTGTCCGCTATGGCTGTGCTGATGCGCCTGATAAGCTTGATTTTGATCGTCATCGCCCTTCTGCTGCTGGGCGCGGACGCGGTGTCGTCGCTGGAACGCGGCGGCGAACTGGTGGTGCGCAGCCTGGGCAATGTCTGGGGCATTCTCAACCAGCAAAGCCTAGACGCCTTGAAATTCTGGGTACAGAATCACGCGCCATCCCTGGCGCAGGGCGTCTATTCGTTCCTGGCGCTGCCGGGCTGGGCCGCGACCGGCGTGCTGGGCGTTATTCTGGCCTTCGTGTTCGGACGCCGTCTCGGTCCGGAATAGTCAGCGATTTTTCCCTGGCACCCACAGCACATCGCCAATGCCGCCGTCATTGGCGGTGCGCGCCATCACGAACAGGTGATCCGACAGCCGGTTTATGTAGTGCAGCGCCGCCTTGTTGATTTTTTCATGCTGCGCCAGGGTGACCATCGCCGCTTCCGCCCGCCGCGCAATGGCGCGGGCCAGATGCAGATGCGCGGCCAGGGCCGTGCCGCCCGGCAACACAAAAGAAGTCAGGGGCGCTAGCTTTTCGTTCATCGCATCAATCTCGTGTTCCAGCCGTTCCATCTGAGCGCCCGCAACGCGCAGTCGGCTTTCGGCCTTTCGGCCATCCTCAGGCGCGCTGAGGTCGGCGCCTAGATCGAACAGGTCATTCTGGATACGTGCCAGCATGGCATCCGGATTGCCTTGGGCATTCAGCCGGGCAATGCCGATGGCGCTGTTGGCTTCGTCGACGGCGCCGATTGCCGTGATGCGCATTGAGGCCTTGGAAACGCGGCTGCCGTCGCCCAGCCCGGTTTCGCCGGAATCGCCTGTTTTTGTGTAGATTTTGTTGAGTGTGACCATGTGCAAATCTGTCTCTTGCCCCTTATAGCTTAACGGCTATGATCCTGCCGGTCCTGCGAATTTGAGTGTTCCCATGCCCGTTCAGGCTCCCGAAATCGTCGAAACCGACAACACCCGCGTCGCCTGCGATGGCGGCGGCGGCGCCTTGGGCCACCCCAAGGTGTTCCTGGAAATTGGCCGCGAAAATGCGGTGGAATGTCCGTATTGCGATAAGCGCTTTGTCCTTAAGGCCGGGGCGACCCATCATTGAGCGCCCTGAAAAAGGGTGATCACCTCTATCTGGTGGACGGTTCGGGCTATTTGTTCCGCGCCTATCACGCTCTCCCCCCCCTGACCCGAAAATCCGACGGCCTGCCGGTGGGCGCGGTGTCCGGCTACTGCAACATGCTGTGGAAACTCTTAGAGGACATGAAGGGTCCTGAACAGCCCACCCATCTGGCGGTGGTGTTCGACGCCAGCAAGAAGACCTTTCGCAACGCGATCTACAAGGAATACAAGGCGCACCGTCCGCCGGCGCCCGAGGACCTAATCCCCCAATTCCCGCTGGTGCGCGATGCCACCCGCGCCTTTGGCGTCAGTTGCGTGGAGATGAGCGGCTATGAGGCCGACGACCTGATCGCATCTTATGCGCGGCTGGCGCACGAGGCCGGCGCTC